>NZ_JAPVZF010000005.1:0-112983 GCF_041432195.1 Streptococcus sp. 27098_8_23
CCACAATACACCATAGTCCGTACGGGATTCGAACCCGTGTTACCGCCGTGAAAAGGCGGTGTCTTAACCCCTTGACCAACGGACCTTGAGCTTTTCAACTCTTTCTATTATACCTACTTTTTTACCTTTGTCAAGGACTTTTTTTAGTGAATTTAATTTTTTCTTTTCTTCACTAACTTGACTACTGCTTCTGTTCGTGCAGTGTGGGGAAACATATCGACTGACTGGATATACTGGAGATCATAAACTTTTACCAGTTTAACCAAATCTCGTGCCAAGGTCGAAACATTGCAGGATACATAGACCATTTTTTCTGGGACATAGGTCAGAATGGTTTCCAACAGCTTATCATCTAAGCCTGTACGAGGAGGGTCAACTATCAATGCATCCGCTCGGTAGCCATCTTGATACCAGCGTGGAATAGTCTCTTCTGCTGTCCCCGCTTCGTAATGGGTATTGTCAAACCCCATTTTTTGAGCATTTCGCTTGGCATCTTCTATGGCTTCCGGAATAATATCCATTCCTCTGAGACTCTTGACCTTCTTTGCGAAGGCAAATCCAATCGTCCCAACACCGCAATAGGCATCGATTAGATGGTCTTCTTTGCTGACATCCAGAGCCTTAATTGCTTCATTATAGAGAATTTCTGTCTGCTCCGGATTAAGTTGATAAAAAGCTCGGGGCGAGAGAGAAAACTCATAGTCGAGTACTCCTTCTTGAATGCTCTCTTGGCCCCAGATAATTTCCGTCTTTTCACCATAGATTTCACTTGTTTTTGCTGTGTTTGTATTGACTGCAACCGTGACGACTTCTGGAAAATCTTTAACTAAGTCTTTTACCAGCTGGGTTAAATTAAGCTGACGATTCGTAACAATGATTATTTGAACTTGCCCCGTTTTTCTTGCTCTGCGTACCATGATGGTGCGAACACCGAGCGTTTTTCTCTCATCGGTGATGGGGATTTGGTGGTAAGTAAGAAGTTCAGCTAGGCGATTCGCTATCACTTGGGTTTCCTTATCTTGTACCAAGCAGTCTTTCAACTCTACGAGATAATGAGAGTTTTGCGCATACAAACCTGCCTTGACCTGATTTTTAAATTTTCTAGTCTGGAATTGAAGCTTAGAACGGTAGTACTTTGGTTCCTGCATACCGATAGTTGGACGGATTTCATAGTTTTCATATCCTGCAGGAGCAAATTTTTTCAGGGCTTGGCGGAGCAGATCCGTTTTGAACTCTAACTGTTTATCATAGTGGAGGTGCATGATTTGGCAACCACCACATTCATTATAAATGGTACAAGCTGGTACGACTCGAAATTTCGACTTCTTATTAACCTTTAGTAATTTTGCTTCAACAAAGTTGCGTTTAATAGAAGTAATTTGACAATAGATGTCTTCTCCTTTGAGGGCTCCAGGTACAAAAACGAGAGTTTTCTGGTAGAAACCGATTCCCTCACCATTGATGCCCATCCGCTTAATTTTTAAAGGTATCTTTTGTTTGACTTTCAGATTCATACCCCTATCTTATCACATTTTAGGGTATAATAGAACTATGAAAATCACAAAACTTGAAAAGAAAAAACGCCTCTACTTGATGGAGTTAGATGGACAGCAAACTTCTTATATCACGGAGGATACCATTGTTCGTTTTATGTTGTCTAAAGATAAGGTCATTAGCAAGGAAGAATTGACCGAGATTCAGGACTTTGCTCAGTTCTCTTATGGTAAGAACCTCGCCCTCTACCATCTATCATTTAAAGCTCGAACCGAAAAGGAAGTGCAAGAGTACCTGAATAAGTATGATATTGATGAAAAAATCACTAGTCAAGTTATCGCTAATCTTAAAGAAGACAACTGGATTAATGATCGTCAGTATGCCTACTCTATCATCAATGCCAATCAACTTTCTGGAGATAAGGGACCTTATGTGCTAGCTCAAAAACTGTCTCAAAAAGGGATTGCCAAAGCAACTATTGAAGATGTTTTAAAGGATTTTGATTTTTCGGAGGTTGCTCAACGTGTGGCGGAGAAACTTCTAAAAAAATACACGGGAAAGCTTCCCACTCGTGCCTTGCAAGATAAGATTATCCAAAACTTAACGAACAAAGGCTTCTCCTATTCTGATGCTAAGAATGCCTTTGACGACTTGGACAGTCAAGTCGACCAAGAAACGACTCAAGAACTCATTTTTAAAGAACTGGATAAACAATATTCTAAATATGCTCGTAAATATGAAGGTTACGAACTAAAGCAACGTTTGACCCAAGTCCTAGCCAGAAAAGGCTATGATTTTTCGGATATAGCCAGCGCTCTCAGAGAATATCTTTAACATTTTCAGGTAAAATTCAAAAAAATTAGACCAATTTATGATATAATAGTAAACGATAAACTTATAAATTGTAGAAAGTTGGTTAGTTATGAAACTTCCAAAAGAAGGCGACTTTATTACAATTCAAAGTTATAAGCATGATGGGAGTCTTCACCGTACTTGGCGAGACACCATGGTACTAAAAACAACAGAGAACGCTATTATCGGCGTCAACGACCACACACTTGTTACCGAAAGTGACGGTCGTCGTTGGGTGACTCGAGAACCCGCTATTGTTTACTTTCACAAAAAATATTGGTTTAATATCATTGCCATGATTCGTGATAATGGGATTTCCTACTATTGCAATATGGCAAGTCCTTACTATCTCGATGAAGAAGCCCTGAAATACATTGATTATGATTTGGATGTCAAGGTCTTCACTGATGGTGAAAAGCGTCTTTTGGACGTTGAAGAGTATGAGCGCCATAAACGCAAAATGAAGTATTCTGATGATTTAGACTATATTTTGAAAGAACATGTTAAAATCCTTGTTGATTGGATCAACAATGGGCGCGGTCCTTTCTCAGAGGCCTATGTCAACATTTGGTACAAACGCTACATAGAACTAAAGAATCGGTAAAGTTGTCAAACCGGGGTGAGAGCCCTGGTTTTTTATTTGAAAAACCCAGCTTTTCAGCTGGGTTGATTGCTATATATCTAATTTAGTAACAGTAAACTTGATATGGGAATAGTCTTTTTCAACATCCTTATCCAACAAGAAAGCTGTGGCATCCTTCTTAACCTGAACAAGATCAATGTTCTGAGCTTGAGCTGCATAGACGCATCCACAATAACATTGACGATAGATATCATACTCCTCGCACATCTCTACCGAGCGCTTGTAGCCTTGATTTTTCTTGAAATCACTTGGAAGATAGTGGGTGGTATAAATCTTTTGTACATCGATTCCGATGCTGTTGATGGTTTGAGAATTCTTATGAGGACTGATGGTCAATGCTGAACCAAAGTAGTCAAAGCCCAAGTCCATAGCTACCTGTGCTGTTTTGTCCAAACGGTAGTCAAAACAAACCTTGCAACGGTCACCACCTTCGGGTTCTTCTTCTAGTCCTCTAACTAACTTCCGGTATTCATTGGGTTCATATGGGGCTTCTAAATACTGGACCGTATTTCCTGTTCGCTCATTGAAGTCACTGACAAATTTCTTGGTGACGTAAGCCCGCTTGTGGTATTCTGCCTTGGGGTGGATATTGGAATTGGCAAAATAGATGGTCACATCAGCGTATTTTGTCAGGTATTCTAGGGTGTAGGTACTACAAGGAGCACAGCAAACATGCATGAGAATAGTGGGACGTTGCTCATTTTTCTCCCAAACCTGAACCATTTTCTGCATGACACGGTCATAATTAATCTTCTGATTGAGATTCATCTTGCTCAGAATTTCTTCTACATCGATCATGTTCTTCTCCTTTTTATAGTCTTATTTTATCATATAAGTTAGGAGAGCTCAAATCTATTTAGAAGAAAAAACCTTAAAAGGAGGGATTATGTTCCCTCCTTTTGTGTTTTTTATAAGTTGCTTTTACATCATCCCGCCCATCATGCTTGGATCCATTGCTGGAGCTGGGGCTGCTGGTTCCAGTTTATTAGCTACGACTGCTTCTGTTGTCAAAATCAAGCTGGCTACAGATGCTGCATTTTGAAGGGCTGAACGGCTCACTTTCACTGGGTCAATGATTCCTTCTTCAATCATGTTGACCCATTCGCCAGTTGCTGCGTTGAAGCCTGTACCAACTTCAGCATTCTTCAAGCGGTCAATAACAATAGAACCTTCGAATCCCGCATTGTGGGCGATTTGACGAACAGGCTCTTCCAAGGCACGGAGAACAATATTACGTCCTGTTGCTTCATCTCCTGTCAATTCCAAATCAGCAACGGCTGGAATGACATTGGCAAGAGCAGTTCCACCACCAGCAACGATTCCTTCTTCCACGGCTGCACGAGTAGCGTTGAGGGCATCTTCAATGCGGAGTTTCATTTCTTTCAACTCAGTTTCAGTTGCAGCTCCGACCTTGATGACTGCGACACCACCTGACAATTTTGCCAAGCGTTCTTGCAATTTTTCACGATCAAATTCAGAAGTTGTAGTTTCGATTTGAGACTTGATAACCGCAACACGGTGAGAAATAGCTTCAGGATTTCCAGCACCTTCTACGATAACAGTGCTATCTTTGTCCACAGTTACTCTCGCTGCTTGACCAAGCGCCTCAATAGTCGCATCTTTCAACTCAAGACCAAGATCTTCTGTGATAACTGTTCCGCCTGTCAAGATGGCGATGTCTTCTAACATAGCCTTACGACGGTCACCGAAGCCAGGTGCTTTGACAGCTACGACATTGAAGGTTCCACGAATCTTGTTCAATACAAGAGTCGGAAGAGCTTCACCATCTACATCATCCGCAATAATCAAGAGTGGACGATTGCTTTGGAGAATGCTTTCTAGAAGTGGCAAGATTTCTTGGATATTTGAGATCTTCTTGTCGGTAATCAAAATGTATGGATTTTCAAGATCAGCCACCATTTTTTCGCTATCTGTCACCATGTACTGTGAAAGGTAACCGCGATCAAACTGCATTCCTTCTACGACTTCAAGCTCTGTTTCCATACCACGTGATTCTTCAATAGTGATGACACCATCTTTACCAACTTTTTCCATGGCTTCAGAGATGTATTCGCCGACTTTTTCAGAACGAGAAGATACAGCGGCAACCTGAGCGATGGCTTCTTTGTTGGCAACAGGAATGGCATTGTTTTTCAAGGCTTCTACAGCTGCGGCAACCGCTGCTTCAATCCCACGACGAATGCCGATTGGGTTGGCACCTGCAGTGACGTTTTTGATTCCTTCGCGAACGATTGCTTGGGTCAAGACAGTTGCAGTTGTCGTTCCGTCACCTGCGATATCGTTGGTCTTTGAAGCCACTTCTGATACCAATTTGGCACCCATATTTTCAAAATGGTCTTCTAATTCAATTTCTTTGGCAATAGTAACACCGTCATTGGTAATCAATGGTGAACCAAATGATTTTTCCAATACAACATTACGACCTTTTGGTCCCAAGGTTACTTTAACTGTGTCCGCAAGGATATCGACACCACGGACCATAGCTGAACGAGCATCAGATGAAAATTTAATTTCTTTTGACATACTTACTTTCTCCTTCTATTCTTCAATGATTGCCAAAATATTGGCTTCGCCAACGATGATGTACTTTTCATCGCCATCTTTGACATCAATACCTGCATGAGCTTCAACTAAGACACGGTCTCCAGGCTTAACGCTTGGAGCAACCAAGTCACCGTTCAAGGTACGAACCCCTTGTCCAGTAGCTACAACTTGGGCTGTTTTTGTTTTTTCTTGGGCTGAGCCCGCAAGGACAAAGCCTCCAACAGTTTGTTCTTTTTCTTCGATTTTCAAGACCACACGGTCTCCTAATGGTTTCAACATCTGTTTTCCTCCATGATGAAATACATATTATTAGCACTCTTTATATCTGAGTGCTAATTCATAGTTCTATTGTATCACTTGGTCAGAAATAGTCAAGAAAAAAGTCTGACTTTGGCAAGATAAAAAGCCTGAGACCAACTCAGACTTTTCAATGCTTAAAATGGCAATTCTTCCTCTTCCAAGACCAAATCTGCCAAATCCTGTCCTGCATTATTTTCACGCATAGCACGTTGGGCGCGGCTTTCCAAAAGTTGGAATCCTGTGGCAAGGACTTCAGTCACAAAGTTCATCTGGCCATTTTTCTCAAAGCGACGGGTACGAAGTTCTCCATCCACAGAGATAAGACTACCTTTAGTTGCGTAGCTTGCCAAGGTTTCAGCCAATTTCCCCCAAAGAACAAGATTGACAAAGTCAGCTTCACGTTCCCCGTTTTGGTCTTTGTAACGACGGTTCACAGCGATAGTTACTCGCGCTACTGACTTGTCATTGTTTGTTTTGTGCAATTCTGGTGTAGACGTCAAGCGCCCGATCATGATAACTTTATTATACATATTTTCTTCCTCCTACTTATCTATTCGTAGGAAATCAAAAAAGTTACAGAAATTTGTAACTTTTCGAGGAAAATTTTTTACTTTTTATGAACCATAAATCCAGTCGCCTGTTGATTGGCCATAATAGTCATATCTGTAATCTGCACACGACGGGGTTGACTGGTCACATAGACCACTGTGTCTGCGATGTCTTGAGCTTGCAGGGCCTCAATTCCCTGATAGACGGTTGCAGCACGCTCTTTGTCACCGTGGAAACGTACCGCAGAAAAATCTGTTTCGACAATTCCTGGCTGAATAGTGGTCACCTTGATATCCGTTACGATGGTATCAATTCGCAAACCATCTGAAAAAGTCTTGACCGCAGCCTTGGTGGCTGAGTAAACAGCTGCCCCAGCATAGGCATAGATTCCTGCGGTCGATCCCATATTGATAATATGACCTTGATTGGCTGCTACCATAGAAGGCAAGAAACAGCGAGTAACTGCCATCAAACCCTTGACGTTGGTATCCAACATGGTCAGCATATCCAATTCTTCATAGTCTTGATAGGGAGCCAAGCCAAGAGCTAGTCCAGCGTTATTGACTAATATATCAATCTGCCCTATCGTTTCCAAAATATCGGAACAAACAGTCTTTACCATGGTCATATCCGTCACATCCAGAGGAAAAGTCCAAACTGTTTGATTTGGAAACGTTTCTGCAAACTCTGACTTGAGGGCCTCTAGTCTGTCTGTCCGTCGCCCTGTTAGAACGACATTCTCCCCCTGCTCCAGATAAGCACGCGCAATCGCTTCACCGATTCCTGAGGTCGCTCCTGTAATCACTACATTTTTCGCCATCTTATCCCCCTCTATCTGGTCTATCAAATACCGACAATTTCCTAGGCCGTCCAGTGTTTGGCTGGGTCAAATGGAGTTCCGACAACTTGGTCTTCTGATAATTCAATAACCCCACGTTTTTGCGGAGCATTTGGCAAGGCAAGTTCACGAGGGCTGCACATCATACCAAAACTCTTTTCACCACGAAGTTCGCCTGGGAAAATGAGATTGCCTTTTGGCATCATAGCTCCAGGAAGAGCTACAATGGTTTTCAACCCAACACGCGCATTGGGAGCCCCTGCAACGATTTGCACTGTCTTATCACTTGCAACGGCCACTTGACAGATGTTGAGGTGGTCGCTATCTGGATGGGCTACCATCTCAACAATCTCACCGACGACAAACTTAGGTTCCTTGTCATTGACAATTTCTTCTGCAAAGCCTTCCGTCTGCAATTCTTGGTTCAAACGTTCCACTTGCTCATCTGATAAAAAGACTTGACCGCGCTCTGCAATTTCAAACAAACTTGAAACTTCGAAAATATTCCAAGCTACTGTTTCTCCATTTTCTTTGAGGAAAATACGGGCTACCTTACCTTTGCGCTCCACATCCAACTTGGCATCTCCGCTATTTTTCACGATGACCATAAGGACATCGCCAACATGCTCTTTATTATATGTAAAAATCATTGTTTCCTTTTTCTCCTATTTCAGTCCTGCTAAAAAGTCGTTAATTTGTTGCTTGCTTTTACGGTCGCGATTGACAAAACGGCCGATTTCCTTGTCCTTTTCTAGCACAACAAGGCTAGGAATGCCATACACATCCCAGAGTTTGGCCAGATCCAGATACTGGTCCCGGTCCACTCGAATAAAGGTGAACTCTGGATTTGTCTCCTCAATCTCTGGCAAGGCAGGATAGATATAACGACAATCGCCACACCAGTCCGCCACAAAAAGAAAGACCTTCTTGCCATCTTGCTCGACAAAACCTGCTAGTTCTTCTATACTACTAGGAATTATCATAAGACTTCCTCCTCATAGACCATGTCTTCATTTTCATAGACAAAGGTATAGTGACGACCATCCTCGAAAATGACTCCTCCGACAAGTCGCTCTAGACTACTTTCGTAGACTTGAACATAGAGAGTCGCAATCTCACCCATATCTGAGAAAAGTTCGCGCACGATAGCGGTCAACTCTTCCTGAGTCTTCATGAGCTTGTGATTATCTGCTGCTTTTTTAGCCCCCAAAGCAAGGGCACTTAGACCAGCCACAGTCAAGCCAGTCATCCATAATTTCTTAGCTTTCATACCATTCATTGTAACACAAAAAGGGCTCTAGGACAAATAGGGAAGCCGTAGAAAAGCAAGTAAAAAGCCCCTTCCTTAAAGGAAAAGGACTTCTTATACTCAAAGAGCAAACTAGGAAACTAGCCGCAGGTTGCTCAAAACAGTGTTTTGAGGTTGTGGATAGAACTGACGAAGTCAGTAACCATACCTACGGTAAGGCGACGCTGACGTAGTTTGAAGAGATTTTCGCAGAGTATTATTCTTATTGCCAAGCGCCTGAGTTGCCAACGTAGTAGCCATCTGGTGTGTAGGTATTGCGAAGCATCTTACCTGATGAAGCTAGATAATACCACTTACCATTGTCTTTGACCCAATCATTCGCAATCATGGTACCAGAAGAACTTACATAATACCATTCTCCCTTGTCAAAAATCCAAGTGCTTGCTTTCATAGAGCCTGAAGTTGATAAATAGTACCACTTGCCTTGGTCGTAAAGCCAATCATTAGCAATCATAGCTCCTGATGATTTAAAGGCATACCAGTTGCCACCTTGATAGAGCCAAGTTTGATTAAACATAATCCCTTTATCATTCATAAAGTACCAAGTTCCATTGTCTTTAACCCAAGCATTTTGAACTAGTTGGCCTTGTTTTTGATAATACCAATTTTGGTCTGATTTTAGCCAGCTTTCTGCTTTTACAATCGGATAAAGTTCTCGGAAGGCTCCTCCCCCCTTGTAGGAATGACTGATCGATTCTGGTTTTGTAAGTTTTAATTCACCATTGTCATGGTCTTTCCAAGCATAAACTTTTTGACCATTGATAGTCTCTGGTAAGGTAGCAGTGTAGGTCTTGGTTTGATAGTCCCATTTTGTATCAAGGTAGGTGTAATGGTCTTTTGATTCTTCAATACGGTAGTAGCCACTTTTCTCACCATTATATACATCATCTACCACTTTAGAGGACCAGGTCTTTACTTCATTTCCACTCTTGGCCTCGACCTTGATATCTCCTCTATAGCCATAAGGTACGTAGAAATTCAGGTAACGCCCCTCTGTACCGACCATAGACTTGTCCTTTTCTTGGCCTAGGAAATTGACTGTCTGATCTTGACCATTGAGACTGACCATCCACTCGATTTTCTCAGTTTTTGGCAAATCCAAGACTTTGATATCTACTTCATGGCCATTATTAAATCGAAGAATTTTGCCATCTTGATACTTAACCCCACCCTTAATAACCCATTCTTCTTCCAATTCGAATGCTTTTCCTGAATGAGGGAAAGCCAGTAAAGCTAAACCTGCTAGAGACAAACAAAATAGTGTGATTTTTTTCATTGTATATCCTCCTTAGGAATTATTATATTAATTATATCACTATCTATTTTTTTTGCAAATCTTATCCTAAATATGCTAGAAGAAACCTCTGAGATTGCTCTCAGAGATTAGAAGATAACTAGTTACTATTCTCAACTGCTGCAGTAACAAAGGCAGTGTAGAGTTCTTCTGGACGGTTTGGACGGCTGGAAAGTTCAGGGTGATACTGACAAGCCACAAAGAATTTATTCTCAGGAATTTCCACAATTTCGACCAAACGATTGTCTGGAGAAACTCCTGAGAAGACAAAACCTGCTGCCTCAAACTGTTCACGAAAGGCATTGTTAAACTCATAACGGTGACGGTGACGGCGTTGCACCACTTCTTGATTGTGATAAGCAGCCGCTGCTTTAGAACCACGTTTTAACTTAGACGGATAAAGTCCCAAACGAAGGGTGCCACCCATATCCTCAACATCAACCTGATCACGCATGATATCTATGATAGGGTATTTTGTTTCTGGTGCAAGTTCAGCAGAATTGGCACCTTCAAGACCCAAAACGTGACGAGCAAACTCGATACAAGTCAACTGCATTCCCAAGCAGACTCCCAACATTGGGACATCATTCTCACGCGCATATCGGATGGCTTGGATTTTCCCTTCCGTACCACGTTGACCAAAACCTCCTGGTACGATGATTCCGTCCGCATCAGACAAGAGTTCTGCTACATTATCTGCTGTCACATCATTGGCATTGATCCAATTAATCTTCACTTCTGCGTCGTTGGCATAACCAGAGTGTTTCAAAGCTTCAACCACAGAGATGTAGGCATCTTGCAACTCCACATACTTACCAACGAGGGAGATCTTAACTTGTTTTTTCAGGTTCATGACCTTGTCCACCATGGCTGACCACTCTGTCATATCCGCTGCTGGTGCGTCTAGTTTCAAATGGTCACAGACAATTTGGTCCATACCTTGTGCCTGCAAGTTCAATGGAATTTGGTAAAGGTGTTCGACATCCAAAGACTCGATAACAGCTTCTGGAGCCACGTCACAGAACTGAGCTAGTTTGTTTTTAATGCCCTGACCAGCTGGTTTTTCTGTACGAATAACCAACATATTTGGCTGGATTCCCAAACCACGCAATTCTTTTACAGAATGTTGAGTTGGCTTGGTCTTCATCTCACCCGCAGCCTTGAGATAAGGAAGCAAGGTTGTGTGGATATACATAACATTATCCGCACCCACATCTGCCTTCATCTGACGAAGAGCCTCTAGGAATGGCAAGGACTCGATATCCCCAACGGTTCCACCAACCTCTGTGATAATGACATCCGAATCAGTCGTTACAGCAGCACGCTTGATTTTTTCTTTCAAAGCATCTGTGATATGAGGAATGACTTGAACAGTTGCCCCAAGGTACTCGCCACGGCGTTCTTTACGAAGAACTTCACTGTAGATTTTACCAGTTGTCACGTTGGAGTATTTGTTGAGATTGATATCGATGAAACGTTCATAGTGGCCCAAGTCCAAATCGGTCTCAGCCCCATCATCTGTCACAAAGACTTCCCCGTGCTGGTAAGGGCTCATGGTTCCCGGATCGATATTGATATAAGGGTCAAACTTCTGAATAGTCACTTTTAGACCACGATTTTTCAAGAGACGCCCCAGACTTGCTGCCACAATCCCTTTCCCAATAGACGACACCACACCACCAGTTACAAAAATATATTTCGTAGACATAGATTCCTCTTTCTAAAATGCTCAAGGTCTTGTTAACTACGAGGGGAGATAGAAAACAAGACCCTTATGAATAACGACTTTTCAAGAAAACTTCCTGAAAAAACAAAAATAGCTCCCTAGTAACTAGGGAGCCCCGACCTCTAAAAGAGGTGCCCGAACAATATGATACCTTAAAGCAGAACATTTGTCAACCTGAATTGGTAAAAGATGAAAAAAGAAGATTGTTTTCAGAAAACAAATTAAAGATCCGCATCCAAACTGATGACCTGCTCAAGGAACGAAAAAGGAGATCTTACGATCTCCTCTGTGAAGTCTTTTACTCTTCTTCACTCGTTTCAGCGTCATCGTCAGAAAACTCGTCGTCTTCTTCGTTAAGATCCACGTCTTCACCCAAGTCATCAGGAGCAATTTCGTTGATTTCTGCATCGTAAGCTTCCACTTCATTTTTCTCATCATCTGGATTTTCATCATCATATGAAAGAGCTGGATCTGCTTCGTATGCATCTTCGTCTTCTGGATCATCTGCGTTGTAGTCAATGGCATCTGAGTCGCCATCCATAAAGGCATTGACACGTTTTTTCTTAGCTTTTGGTGCTACTTCATCGTCGTCACTTTCTTCAAGAGCGATGATTTCTTCGTCGATTTCGTCTACACCATACCATGAACGAAGACCCCATTTGTTGTCCCCAAGAGAGATGAAGCTACCGTCAAAGTTCAACTCTGTGTAGAACAAAGGCAAAGCTTCGCGGATATCGCTGTTTGATGTTCCAAGGTAGTTTTGAATTTCGTTTACAAGATCGCTAAAATGCATCTCATGATCGCGACCACGAAGTTCCAAGATAGCGCGCGCTACCTCAATCATAGATAGTTCACTTTTTTCTTGCCCAGCAAATACTTCTAATTCCAAAGCGTTTCTCCTCATTTTTACTACTATCGCCAGAGCGAACAGACTCCGACCTCATTTTATCATGTACTCTTTATTGTACGATAATTTTGCGGAATAGTCAAAGGTTAAAATAGATTTATCTATGATTTATTAAGTAAAAATCAATTGATTTTAACACATGGTAAATTTAAAAATATTTGTTAAAATATTACTTGGAGGTAGCTTATGTCAAAAAAAATAATAAATGTTGTTGCAGCGGCTATAGAACGAGATGGAAAAATATTCTGTGCACAAAGACCTGAAGGTAAAAGTTTAGGAGGTTTTTGGGAATTTCCAGGTGGGAAATTAGAAGTAGGAGAATCTCCTGAACAAGCTTTAGTCCGTGAAATTAAAGAAGAACTAAATTCTGAAATTGAGATTGTTTCTTACATCAATGAAGCTTCATATGATTATAATTTTGGGACAGTTGTCATGAAGACCTATCATGCAAAGCTAATATCAGGAAAACTAGAGTTGCTTGAACACCAAAATTCAACTTGGTTAGCTCCCAATGAACTAGATACTCTCAACTGGGCTCCAGTAGATCGTCCAGCTGTAGAATTATTAACAAAAAAATAAGAGATTACTCTCTTATTTTTTTGTCAAATAATCATAAAGTGCGGAAGAAACCTCATTGGCTAATTCAAAATTCATTGTAACTACAGGAGTTTTTCCATCCTGCATCCTAGTTTCAGTAGCACTATCTTCCAAATAACTAACTGGCCCTAGATAATAGAAATCACTTCCCTCACCGTCTTCTTTTTTTACGAAGAGATGAAGAGCCAAACCGGTTTGATTAGATTGCATAATATCAGCAACTTCTTTAGACTTAAAGCTTCGATTGCTCCGAGAATACCAATGAAAGACTTTGTTGGATAAGAATCCATCTTGATACTGGGTTGTTTCTGTAATATCGTCATCCTTATGATAAGTTACAAAGATAGGACACGTTCCATGTTTGACCTTGTATCCATATACAGTAGAACTCTCATCCTTGTCCCAGTTAAGAAGTCTCACAGCATCTTTTCGAGAGTATTTTTCACCTATTGTCAATGGTTCCTGCGGATATTTTTGAGAGCGCTCTAGACCAGTCTGAATGATGTCTAAGATAAATTTTTTGTATTCCTCTGTAAGAAATTGAGTGAAATCTGTTGCTAGTTGATAAGTGTCATCTTCAATGCTTAAGGCTGACAAACCATACTTTTCTTGATCTCTTTTAACGAAAAAGTTATAGTCTAAACAGTTTTCGATAGATTTAAATAACTGTTCGGAGGATCCTAATTGCTTCATTGTTAAGATTTGTTTAAATTCAGATCGAGAAATCTTTCCTTTTTCTAGTAATATTTTTAAAAGATAGAGTTCTTCTTTTCGTTTACCATTGGATAGTTCTTTGCAGAGGAAAGTTAGAAAACCATTTAATTCAGGAATTTTAATAAACCGATCCTCTTTTTCAAAGGAAGCAATAACCTCTCCATAATGATTAAAAGTATCAAAGAAAACATAGGGATCTAGACTATCTAGTTCCAAAAAATCACTGAGATTCGGAGTACGTCCCAAGCGGTTCTTTGTTTCCATATAGGCCTCTTTTAGGATAGCTCGATTGGAAAGATTTGTATTAGTAATAGACTTAAAGATTTGTTCTTTAGCAACTTCTTCAAAATTAATAGTAGTTAGGCCATTTAAAATATTGGGTTCTCTTAGCTCTCTTCGGTAATTATCTTTATTCATTGATTTGTCTCCAAATAAAGCAATTGGAATCAAATAGTTATTTTTATAATTACCAATAAAATCAATGATCGTGACGTATTCTTTACTCTCATGTTTACGAAGACCACGCCCTAGTTGTTGAACAAAAACAATACTAGACTGAGTATTTCTTAACATGACTACCTGGTTGACAGAAGGAATATCAATACCTTCATTAAAAATATCCACTGTCAAAATGTAGTCTAGTTCTCCTTTTTCAAGTTGAGAAACGACTTCATTTCGTGTTTCAATATTATCATCGCCTGTTAGAGCCCTACAAACTTTCCCATTCTGATTCAATTTTGAGGCGAGTTCATGCGCTTCCTGTTTAGAGGAACAGAATATCAATCCTTTTACTTTTTCACCACTTACTCCATAAAAATCAATTTTTTGCAGAATATGTTTAACTCGTTCATTAGATGTTAAGTTTGATATATTTGTCTTCTCATCGATTAGATGTCCATCTATCTCAATATCCTTTACCCCAAAATAAATAAATGGGCAAAGCATATCATTATCAAGCGCATCCTGCAGACGAATTTCATAGGCGATATTATAATCAAACAGTTCATAAATATTTTGCCCATCAGTTCGTTCGGGAGTTGCAGTCATTCCTAAAAAGAACTCAGGATGAAAATGTGCCATCACTTTTTTGTATGAATCAGCTCCAGCTTTATGAACCTCATCAATTAAAATATAGTCAAAATAATCTTCTGAAAATAGATTCAAATGATAATCACGTGACAAAGTTTGAATCGTAGCAAAAATGTATTTCTTATTTGTCAAATCAGCACCAGAATGATAAATCAAACCTTCTGATTCCGGGAACTGTAAAACCTTTTGAAAATCCTTTAAAGACTTTTGAAGAATTTGCTCCCTATGAACGATAAAGAGCATTCTTTTCGGCTCAAATTGTTGAACATCAAAAGCTGATAAATATGTTTTTCCTGTCCCTGTAGCACTGATAACTAAAGCTTTCTTTTTCCCTGAATCGCGAATAGCCTGCAGACCTTTCAGTGCTTCATTTTGCATCTTATTAGGTTCAATACTTGTAACCTGATATTCTGCTATTTCCTCTTCTCGAATCTGGTCCACTCGAATTGTTTTCTGACGCTTTCTAGCGTAAGAATCAATCTTTTCTATAGTTAAAACATCCGACTTTTCCCAAATTTTTTCAAACTCTTTTTTAGTAGCTTGAATTAACTCTCCATTGTAAGTTGATGTCAACTTAATATTCCACTCGTAATTGATTTTCAATGCATTATGAGTTAAATTTGAACTTCCAGAAATAAGAACCTGTTTCCCCTGATGTTCAAAAAGATAAAACTTAGCGTGCATCTGCAGACTCTCTGGAGTAAGTCGAACTTCAACATTTTTCAACTTGAGTAATTCTTGCATGGCAACCGGATCATTAAAATCAAGATAAGGAGATATAAGAATTTTACCTTTTATTCCTTTATCCATTAAATCTGATAATTGGGATTTTATCAGAGCAATTCCTGATTGGGTAATAAATGCTACCGAAATATAAAAGGCTTGGCATTTTGATAATTCTTCTTGAATATCCTTCAATACATATCGCTTGGACTCTGGGTCATTAATTAAAATTTGAGGAGAGTATCCCCCTTCTTGAAATTTAATATTATCAATAAATCCAAACTTTAAAGATTTGATCAAGGTATCTTGAAATAAAGTGACGCCTTCTGGCATAGACCTTCTCTTTTCTATTGTTTTAATATTTTCATTATACCAAAAAACACGGTTCATCACCGTGTTTCTGTGTTTATTTCACCAACTTCTTCATCTCATCAATACGTGCTACGGTCGCGTCGTACTTAGCTTGGTAGTCGGCTTGTTTGTCGCGTTCTTTTTGGACGACTTCTGGTTTGGCATTGGCTACGAAGCGTTCGTTAGAGAGCTTTTTACCGACCATATCCAGTTCTTTTTGCCATTTAGCCAGTTCCTTGTCGAGACGAGCCAATTCTTCTTCGACATTGAGAAGGTCTGCCAGTGGCAAGTAGATTTCTGCTCCTGTGATGACGCTTGACATAGCGAGTTCAGGTGCAGGGATGGTTGATGCGATTTCCAAGTGTTCTGGATTTGTGAAGCGTTTGATGTAGTTGACATTGCTGTTAAAGAAGGCTTCCAAGTCGCTATCGCTAGTCTTAACAAGGATAGTGATAGGCTTGCTTGGCGCTACATTTACTTCAGCACGCGCATTACGAACAGCACGGATCAAGTCTTTGAGACTTTCTACACCAGTGTGGGCTGCAAGGTCTTCAAAGGCTGGGTTAACAGTTGGGTAAGCAGCTGTAACGATAGAGCCTTCTGAAATTTGTCCAAAGATTTCCTCTGTCACGAATGGCATGATTGGGTGAAGGAGACGAAGGATCTTGTCCAAGGTGTAAAGGAGAACAGAACGTGTGATGACTTTCTCTTCTTCGTTATCGCTATAAAGGACTTCCTTAGTCAACTCAACGTACCAGTCCGCAAACTCGTCCCAGATGAAGTTGTAAAGGATGTGGCCAGCCACACCAAACTCAAACTTATCAAAGTTTTCAGTGACTTTGCCGATCGTTTCATTGAGGTTGTGGAGAATCCAGCGGTCTGTGACATTCCCAGCTTCCTTGTTAACAACTTTTTCCACATTGGCAGTTGCTTGCTCAAGGGTCAATCCTTCATTGTTCATGAGGATGTAGCGAGAGATATTCCAGATCTTGTTAATGAAGTTCCATGAAGCATCCATTTTCTCATAAGAGAAGCGGACGTCTTGCCCTGGTGCAGAACCGTTTGAAAGGAACCAACGAAGGGCATCGGCACCGTATTTCTCGATGACATCCATTGGGTCAATCCCGTTTCCGAGAGATTTAGACATTTTGCGTCCTTGCTCGTCACGAATGAGACCGTGGATAAGGACGTTTTGGAATGGCTGACGGCCAGTGAATTCCAATGATTGGAAGATCATACGAGACACCCAGAAGAAGATGATGTCATAACCTGTTACCAAGGTTGAAGTTGGGAAGTAACGTTTGAAGTCTTCTGAGTCGACATCAGGCCAGCCCATGGTAGAGAATGGCCAAAGGGCAGAACTGAACCACGTATCCAAGACGTCTTCGTCCTGAGTCCATCCGTCACCTTCAGGTGCTTCTTCGCCGACGTACATTTCACCCTCAGCATTGTACCAAGCAGGGATTTGGTGACCCCACCAGAGCTGACGTGAGATTACCCAGTCGTGGACATTTTCCATCCATTGGAGGAAGGTATCGTTAAAACGGGGTGGGTAGAATTCTACCTTGTCCTCTGTGTCTTGGTTGGCAATGGCATTTTTAGCCAATTGGTCCATCTTGACGAACCATTGCGTAGACAAGCGTGGTTCAACCACCACACCTGTACGCTCTGAGTGACCAACACTGTGGACACGTTTTTCGATTTTAACAAGGGCACCGATTTCTTCCAACTTAGCAACGACTGCCTTACGAGCTTCGAAACGATCCATACCTGCAAATTCGAAGGCCAAGTCGTTCATGGTTCCGTCATCGTTCATGACATTGACTTGTGGCAAGTTGTGGCGTTGACCAACTAAGAAGTCGTTTGGATCATGGGCAGGCGTGATTTTCACGACACCCGTACCAAACTCAGGATCTGCATGCTCGTCTCCAACGATTGGAATCAATTTATTAGCGATTGGAAGGATGACGTGTTTACCAATCAAGTCCTTGTAGCGTGGGTCTACTGGATTAACCGCAACAGCAACGTCCCCAAACATGGTCTCCGGACGAGTTGTCGCAACTTCAAGGGCACGTGAACCGTCTTCTAGCATGTAGTTCATGTGGTAGAAGGCACCTTCGACATCCTTGTGAATCACCTCGATATCAGAAAGGGCTGTGCGAGCCGCTGGGTCCCAGTTGATGATAAACTCACCACGGTAGATCCAGCCTTTCTTGTAAAGGTCCACAAAGACCTTTCGAACCGCTTTTGACAAACCTTCGTCAAGCGTGAAACGCTCGCGAGAATAGTCTACAGAGAGCCCCATCTTGCCCCATTGTTCCTTGATAGTAGTAGCATATTCGTCTTTCCATTCCCAGACTTTCTCGAGGAATTTCTCACGACCAAGATCGTAACGGCTAATGCCCTCACCACGCAAGCGCTCCTCAACCTTAGCCTGAGTGGCAATCCCCGCGTGGTCCATACCTGGAAGCCAAAGTGTATCGAAGCCTTGCATGCGTTTTTGACGGATGATGATATCCTGAAGCGTCGTATCCCAAGCGTGACCAAGGTGGAGTTTCCCAGTTACGTTTGGTGGTGGAATGACGATTGAATAAGGCTTAGCCTTTTGATCTCCTGAAGGCTTGAAAACATCGGCATCAAGCCATTTTTGGTAACGACCAGCCTCAACCTCGGCTGGATTGTATTTAGGTGAAAGTTCTTTAGACATGTGTGTTCTCCTTAATAATTAGTTTCTTTTTAATTTCTTGTTTAGTTTCTTATTTATTTTCTTGCGTAATTTTATCTGTTCTTTTTTTAGTTTATTAACATCTTCTTTTGTTATATTATACTTTATATCCCATGATTTTTGTTTCAATCTAGAGTTTAAATTATAAATTTCGTAATATTTTAACTCTAAATCAGTCCTATTTTTTTCTATCTTTTTTATTTGAGAAATATATTTATAGTTTATATTAAAAATTTGATAAATAAGCAAAAGTTCGGAAGAAATTATAATTAACATCAAAATTAACGGGAAGATATTTACCAGAAAATTCAATTTAAATAGATTATAAAAATTTAATAAAATAAATGTTAAATAAAGTGAATAAAGATAAGGTGATACAAATCCTACTAAAAAGGTTAATATTAAAATAGTCTTTTCTTTAGGCGAATCAAAATTGAGTTTAGATAGAAATTCTATTAGGTGCGGTTGTAAAAATAAAAGAATAACTGAAAATAATGATAAATACATATTTACTTCATTATTCACATTTCCCGCCCAAAATAACATTATTAAGTTTAGAATTATCAATCCCCATCTTAAAAAATTCCATAAGAAATTATTATTAATTCTAACCTCATTTTTTGAACGTTCCCAATCATATTTAAAGAGTAACCTTAGATACTGACTGAGTATTTGCGATTTTTCTTCTGAGTAATCAAAATCATTTAAAAGGTCCCAAATATGTCCATCTTTCATGTAATACTCATTAGTATATTTAATATTTCTACAATAGCCGTATGGATTGATTTGTGTTCTAAGACTATTTACTGCAGATTCCCTATTTTCTCCATTTAGCAAATCAACAATTATCAACTTTATGTTTTTTCTCCATTCAGAGCGTTCTTTAGTAATATAATCAAGTTGATTTCTTTTACTATTATTAACAAACACTAAAATCGCACTCAAGATAGCCCCTATTCCTACTCCACTAATTAGAGTAATAATCTGG
Source organism: Streptococcus sp. 27098_8_23 (assembly GCF_041432195.1). GTDB lineage: Bacteria > Bacillota > Bacilli > Lactobacillales > Streptococcaceae > Streptococcus. The sequence goes on from NZ_JAPVZF010000005.1 coordinate 19,665, forward strand.
CTTGTTTCCAATCCTCTCACCTCGCTTTCGAAATTCTTCAATACATCCCAACTGTTCGATTTTCTCGAACAGTTCAACTAACAGTTTTCACTCTCCCACTCACTCCTCAGCAAGCCATATCTCAAATCATCACAGCGGTTGCCTTGGGCATCTTTGCGGTCTCTTATGCGAGATTCTAAGGTAAAGCCAAGTTTCTCTGCGGCTCGTTGACTTTGGACATTGTAGCCAAAACAAGTCAGTTCAATCTTATGCAGATTCAATTCTTTAAAAGCTAAGTCAATCAAGGCACGCGCTGCTTCTGGAACATAACCTAGACCCCAATAGTCTGGATGTAAGATATAGCCAATCTCCAAGACATCATCCTCGTGACGACGAGGGAAATCAACAGAGCCGATGATAGTATCGGTCCCTTTAACGACAATTCCATAGCCCGCTGGGAGATTGTTTTTTTCATTACGCTCGGGCAGAATATGCTCCAGATAATAAATCTCATCTTCCAAGGTCTTGACGGGCGGAAAGCCTGCTGGGTAGGAAACTTCTGGCAGACTAGCATAGGCATGAATATCCTCGGCATCAGCTATTGTACGGACTCGTAAGACGAGCCGATCGGTTTTTAATCGTTCTGGTAATTGTGCTTGCTCCATCTTCCTACCTCGCTTCCCATAAAAAAATGCCCCTGCCATCTACATGACAGGGACGAATATGTTATCCGCGGTACCACCCAATTTCGGGCAGAGATGCCCGCAACTCTTGTCTTTGAAGGATATACAAAGACACTTTTATTTCATTTTTCATCATCAGCAACCAGTTTTGACACATTTGTGGACTTCTCAGCACCGCCACTTTCTGTAAAATGTGGGATCCAAAACACCTCTAATGGCTTTATTGTAACAAGTTTTTCACGGAAATGCAAGGAACAAGAAAAATTACTTGAACTTGATGCCGTGTTCTTTTAATTTCTTAATCGTAGCTGGGCCGATTCCCTTCAAGGCAAGGAGTTCTTTTTCAGTCCAGTTTTTGAAGTCAGAAGTTGACTTGATGCCTTCATCATAGAAAGTCTTAGCGCGATCTACTGAGAGGCCACCCAAAGTAGCTGCGAAATCTTCTACTGAATTCGCCACTTTTTGAGCCTGTTCCTTGGTCGCTTCTACTGCTTGTTCCACTTTTTTAGAGACAACTTTTCCTGCTTGGCTAGCAGATTTTTCCGCATGTTTCACGACTTTTTTGGTCTCTTCTACAACTTTGGTCATTGTAGTTGAAAATGCATCTGAACGACGAAGGCTATTTCGCAATTGTTTTTTACGTTGGAGTTTCTTTGACATGATAAAATCCTTTCAATAAAAAATCCCTGCTCTGACAAGGATTTAATAAAGATATTCTATCAAGATTTTGGCAAAAAATCAAGAAAGTATCTGTATTTTAATAGTTTCTCTCGCCAAACAAGCCCTCTGGTAAGTCATGGAATCCCTTGCCTGCCTTGAAGTTTTCAAACTTACCAAGCAAGAACTGATAGGCATCCAAGCGGCTTTCGTAGCGAATCATAGCATCTTTGGCACGCTCGTCTTGGTCTTCTTCGTAGACCTTTTGACTTTCCTTTTGCGCCATATCGTTGATCATAATCTGGGTATTAACCCATGCTTCAAATTCCTTCATAAATTCCTGTTCGTAACTCATTGATTCTCCTTATTCTAATCCACGGAAATAGTCCGTATCAATCTCTCGGTAGGGCTGAATATCCTGAACATACTCTAGCACGCCTTGGAATTCCCCGTTTTCATCGTGTACCGCAGCATAGGTGATGTGGACAAACTTGCCTCGCGACTCTGACTTGAACCACATTTCATACTTGTCCTTGACCCCTTCACGAAGACCTTGCATAACGGCCTTCACCTTTTCTAGGTACTTAGGCGGATGGCAGAGTTCTACATTGCGCCCGACTTGGGACGGCGTCCGTTTGAAAATCATCTCATCAGCTGGCGCATTGTCATTGTAATACTGGAAAATATCGTCTTTATTGACAAAGGTGATCTCCATAGGAAGGTGATTGAGGATGAGGTTGGCCTGCTCTACTGAGAGATAGCCATTGCCAAAAGCCTGTTGACTATGGCGGTCCAGCACCGCTTCCTTTTCCTTAGGGGTAAAGGTAATGGTAAACTGGCCTTCAGGCGTATTGATGACTTGCTGAACTTGACCTTCAGCCGTGTCTAGCTGCACGGGCTCCTCTGCGCTCTTTTCCTCAACGAAACTCTGACGTTCTGGCACCCATTTCTCTGACGGACGGATGATGGCATAGCCGTAGGCATCGCTCTCCTCCGCAATCTGAATCCAGTCATCCTGGGTGAAAGACTCAAGGAGAATCATGAGTAGGATGGACTCTTCCTTGAAAATCATACTTTCAAACTCTGTCGCAAAAGCTTCAAAGGCCTCCTTTACAGTGTTAATCGCCACTTCTGGTAGTGCCTTAGCCGTCGCTAGAGCTGTCTGAAAGAGTTCTCTGATCTGATCATCCACTCCCCACATAACTTTTGGAGGTGAATCGTGTCCATAACGCTCCATGATGGGGAAAAAGAGCTCTTCCTTGCGCTGGTAGTGGAGATCAAATTGGCCCAACAGCCCCATTTGACGAACCAAACCCTTACGCATCTCTGCCAGCATTTCCTCATCTTCCATAGACTCATAGGTATCTAACAATCTCCGAATGCGAATCAAGGCTGCACGGAGAGCCAGATTTTCATCCTTGAAGACGCGAACTGGGTGTCCAGGGTGTTCGGTATCCTCTACTTCGACGCCCTTTACTGCATTTTCAAAAAGATTGGCATGGACATCACAGAGCTCCATGACATCTTCAAAGGTGACACCTGAGTCTGAGTTCATCAGCTCGTGCTCCATGAGGGAAATCTCGATGGCTGACACACCTGTAAAAGTCGCATCAAAACGCTCCTGAACTGACTCAGGAGAGGCACCATTGTGCAATTCTAACAAAATATCCCGTAGGATATGAATCCGTTCATCTGCCATTAGTCTAATCCAATCACTTCATAGCCGTTCGCTTCTAGCGTGCGGACAATCTTGTCCATAGGAGTTCCTTCAAGTTTAGAACCCTGTTTGAGCGATACTTTGCGACCGACTGTGTTGCGCATCAAGGGGTTAGCAAGTGGTTTAAAACCCAGCTCTACTAGGATTTCCAAGACTTCTGGATGCTTATCCACCACTTCTGCAACGGGAATTGACACATCGATGATATTATCCATGACGACCTCCATGTATGTTCTAATACTCAATGAAAATCAAAGAGCAAACTAGGAAGCTAGCCACAGGTTGCTCAAAACAGTGTTTTGAGGTTGTGGATAGAACTGACGAAGTCAGTAACCATACCTACAGCAAGGTGAAGCTGACGTGGTTTGAAGAGATTTTCGAAGAGTATAAAATGATTTTACTGCTTATATTATACCATATGGGAAGAGATTAAAAAACTAGCAGAAGAGTTCCTGCTAGTTTCTTTCATTTCAAGTTATTCCTTATCATCTGGTTTTGCGAGCCACTGGGCTACATCCATCAACTTGTCAGCAAGCAGTACTTTCCCGAAACCTACTAGAGCATTGTCGTCTTTTTTCATGTTCTTCAGGACTTTGATGCTTTGCATCACAAAAAAGTAATTCCCGTAAGTCTTGGTCAGAATTTTAATGAATCCCATATTACTCACCTTCGATGATTTCAGCTTCTTTTCGGATAGTTTCTATGTCTCTTTGATATTGCACTTCATTGTAGTTGACTAGCTTGGACAATTCCTGTTGCAATCTTTCTCCCATCGGTTTCATGGTCGCAAAGGTTAAGCCACCAGAAATGACTCCACCTAGGATGGGAATGAATTTCCCCATTCCTTTGGCCAATCCGCCTTTTGTCAGATTGACTCCAAAAATTTTCAAAACTTTTTTCAAAATCGGATACCAGAGGGTCTTTGTCAAAGCTTTCTGGGGAACGGTTTTCATAACTTGCTTAGCAACCGCAACACCTCCCGCTCGAAGCAAAGCAGCTGTACCATTTACTCCCAGCATCACACCAAGATACAGCAAGAGCGTGTTTTGAGCATCTTCACTCAACTCATCACGCGAAGCCCAAAGGTCATCATAACCGTAAATATATCCTAGTTCTTGAGCTAATTTTAATGAAAAAGCATAAAATTGAGCTACATCTGCTGGTATGGTAATTGCCATGGCAAGACCTCCAGGTAGCCCTGCCAATACCGAAGTCCCACTGGCCAGCAAGACATTATCCATAATACAAGCATTAGCAACTCTATCTAAGATTTCCTGAGATAGCAAGCTAGAAGGACCCTGCTCCAATAATGTTGAGATATCCTTCGGATCTAATTCTTTAGAAAACTTATCCACTAAAAACTTTGAACGATCAACTTTCACAACAGGTAGTTTCACCACTTGTTCCAATACTTGCATAGCTAGATCTTGTTCAGCCATTTCAATCTCCTTATTTCTTTTTTCACATCTTATCATATCATACTATAAGAAAAATATAAAGCCTTTTCAAAAAAATCATTTGTTTAACTTTCTTTTTTACAGATTATTGCCTCGTCATATCTGGTACTCCAGTAACAAAAAAGAGGGAATCCCCTCTTTCTTAGTTCTTATCCAGATTGCGTAGCATCTCGTCAATCTTGTTTCCATATTCGATGGATTCATCTTTAACGAAGGTTAAATCTGGGATTTTGTACAATTTCAAATTGCGACCAAGTTCACGTTTGATGGTACCAGTTGCTTTTTCAAGCCCGATTTGAGCTTTTTGGTTATCCGAAGCAAGGTTACTCAAAATGGTGTAGTAAACCTTAGCAACAGACAAGTCACCTAGCATCTGAACATCTGTGATGGTCACACCTTGGACTCGCGGATCACGGACTTTCTTTTGCAAAATCTCATTGACTTCACGCTTGATTTCCATGCCTACACGATCCGTACGGAAATGATTTGCCATGATATTCCTTTCTCTACTTTGAACCAAAAGCTAGGCCAGCAGACCTAGCTATTTTTAAATTTATTGATTTTCAGTTCAAATTGAAACGAAGTTCAATTTGAACTCATCCGCTTCTTTCGCTGTGGTGAAAGTGATGGAACTGATTTATCAGTCCTATCACAGGGGATTTTTGAGACACTAGGCTCAAAAATAAGCAATGAAACCATTGGTTTGCTTGCGTCCCTCACCACCTAAGAAAGGAGCAAAAATCTTAACGTTTGATTTCTTCCATGACATAGGCCTCAATCACATCATCCATCTTGATATCATTGTAGCCCTCAATCATCAATCCACCTTCACGACCGTTTGTAACTTCTTTCACGTCGTCTTTGTAGTGTTTCAAGCTTGCGAGTTCACCGTCATAGATAACAACACCATCACGAATAACACGGACTTTAGAATCACGGGTAACCTTACCGTTGATAACCATAAATCCACCGATAGTTCCCACTTTAGACACCTTAAAGGTTTCACGGATAAGAGCTTCACCGATGATTTTTTCTTCAAATTCAGGATCCAACATCCCTTTCATGGCTTCTTCCATCTCTTCGATAACCTTATAGATAATGCTGTGGAGACGGATTTCGACATCGTCAGCATCTGCTTGTTGACGAGCTTGTGGCGTAGGGCGTACGTTGAAACCGATGATGAAGGCATTTGAAGCTTCCGCAAGGGTCACGTCAGATTCATTGATAGCACCGACTGCCGAGTGAACGATGGTAACTTTTACACCTTCTACATCGATCTTTTGAAGTGAGGCAGAAAGGGCTTCAACTGAACCTTGTACGTCGGCCTTGATGATAACGTTAACAGACTTGAGTTCACCCGCTTTAAGCGTATCAAAGAGGTTTTCAAGGCTGACACGTTGGGTAGCTTGACGTTGTTTCATAAGAGCACGTTTGGCACGCTCTTCACCGGCTGCACGCGCAGATTTTTCATCTTCGTAAACAGCAAAGTGGTCACCCGCCATTGGCGCTTCGTTCAAACCTGTGATAGAAACCGGTGTTGATGGTCCAGCAACCTTGACACGACGACCAAGGTCATTGGTCATAGCACGGACACGACCAAAGGTATTTCCGACAACGATAGGGTCTTGCACATTCAGAGTACCTTGTTGCACAAGAAGGGTTGCGACCGCACCTTTTCCTTTATCCAAACGAGCTTCGATAACCGTACCGATAGCACGCACTGTTGGATCTGCCTTGAGTTCTTGGATTTCAGCCACAAGAAGGACTGTTTCCAAGAGTTCATCGATATTTTGGTTGAATTTAGCTGAGATTTCAACAAATTCAGAATCACCACCCCAAGCTGTTGACATAACCCCATGCTCTGCCAATTCACCGATAACGCGTTCTGGGTTGGCACCTGGTTTATCAATCTTGTTGATAGCTACGATGATTGGAACGTTGGCTGCTTTTGAGTGGTTGATGGCTTCGATAGTCTGAGGCATAACCCCATCGTCGGCCGCTACAACCAAGATAGTAATATCGGTAACAGATGCACCACGCGCACGCATCGATGTAAAGGCCGCGTGTCCTGGTGTATCAAGGAAGGTAATCTTCTTGCCATTTTCAACGATTTGGTAGGCACCGATATGCTGAGTGATACCACCTGCTTCTCCTGTTGCAACACGAGAGTTACGAAGGGTATCTAGAAGGGTTGTTTTACCATGGTCAACGTGCCCCATGATAGTCACAACTGGTGGACGCTCAACCAATTCATCTTCATTGAGATAACCATCTTCGACGAAGAAACGTTCGATGTCCGCATTGTCCACTTCAACCTTTTGTTTGGCTTCGATACCATAATCTACCAATAGGAGTTCAATGGTGTCACCATCCAAAGATTGGTTTTGTGTGGCCATAACACCCATCATAAAGAGTTTCTTAACGATTTCAGCTGGCTCACGCTTGATACGTTTTGCGATTTCCGCAACAGTCATACCATCTGTATATTCAAATTCTGTTGGCAATTCGTGGAACTTACGTTCTGTAACAGGTTTTGGTGCCTGATTGCGGTTATTTTGCTTGTTGCCTTTTTTATTCTTTTTGTTGTTATTCCAGTTACTATTTCTTTGATTTCTCACTTGATTCTGACTACTTCGATTCTTTTGTTGTTTTCTAGGACCATCTTCTTCGTGATCATAATCGTCACGTTCTTTGTCTGGTCGAGCTTGTTTTTTACGACGTGTATCCACTGGCGCTTCTTTAGCTACAGGAGCTACTGCTACGGCTGGCTGCGTTTGTTCAGCTAACTTAGCAGCTTCCTCAAAGATTTCCTCAGGTTCCTTGCGTTTATTAGCTTGAGCCAAGGCTTCTTTGGCAGCTTGCGATTGTTTGAAGCGCTCCTCGCTTGAGCGTGCGTACTCTGCATTTTGCTCTGCTTTTAGAGCTGCTGCACGGGCTTTAAAGTCAACACGTGGCCCAGCTGGTTTTGGCTGGAAGTCTTGTTGCTGACGGCGATCATTGCCACGATTTCCTTGACCTTGTGGTTTCTTCCCTTGGTCGTTAAAACGGCGATTGTCGCGGTTTCCTTGACCAGGTTTGCCACCATTACGGCCGTCGTTTTTCTGACGGTTGCCGTTTTGTTGTTGGTCACGGTTGTTGCCCTTGTTTTGTTTGCGTCGCTCTGCCTGCTCTTTGGCACGCGCCTCACGCTCCGCCTTGAAGTTTCGACTTTGTGGTCTTGCAGCCACTACTTTTTCTTCCTTAGGAGCTACAGGTGTAGCTGGTTTGCTTTCTTCCTTAGCGACAACTGGTTTAGCTGATGCAGACTTTTCAACTTTCTTTTCTACACTTGCTTTTGCTGCTACAGGTTTTGCTTCTGCCTTAGGAGCAGGTGCAGGTTTAAAGCTAGCTGCGATTTGTTCAGCAACAGCAGCTTCCACGCTCGATGAGTGGCTTTTTACATCCAAGCCCAACTCTTTTGCACGCGCTACAACTTCTTTACTTTCTTTTCCAAGTTCTTTTGCGATTTCGTACAATCTTTTCTTAGACAAATCATGTCCTCCTCTTCTATTCCATAAGAGACCTCATTTTCTTTGTAAATCCAGCATCTGTCACAGCCAAAACCTTTCGCGATTTTCCGACTGCTATGCTTAATTCCAGTGTTGAAAACACGGTTATAACTTCTACTTGATAATAGTCACTTTTATCTTGAATCTTCTTGGTTAGATTGGGACCAGCATCATGGGCTAGAAAGACTAGCTTGGCTTTCTGGTCTTGGATGGCCTTGACCACTAATTCCTCACCCGATATGATCCTGCCTGCTCGTTGAGCAAGACCCAAGAGATTGCTTATCTTTTGCTTATTCAAGTCCTAACTCTCTTCTTTTCACTTTGTGATCCACATAAGCGATCAACTCGTCATAAAAGCTTTCTTCAACTTCCATGTTAAAGCTACGGTTAAAGACTTTCTTCTTTTTGGCCTCTAGGGCTTCTGTATTGTCTAGCTTGATATAAGCGCCACGGCCATTGGCCTTGCCTGTCGGATCGATAAAGATCTCTCCTTCTTTGTTCTTGACAATGCGGAGCAAATCACGCTTGTCAATCACTTCGTTAGATACAACAGACTTGCGCAAAGGGATTTTTCTTGTTTTCATCTTTCCCTCCTCTAGCAGCTTTTATTCTTCGATCAATTCATCTGCAACTGCGTAATCAACTTGACCTGCTTCTTCCATAGCTTCAAACTCACTAGCAGACTTGATATCGATACGGTAACCCGTCAAGTGAGCTGCCAAGCGAACGTTTTGTCCACGACGACCGATGGCAAGAGAAAGCTTGTTATCAGGTACAACGACCAAGGCACGTTTGCTGTCATTTTCATCAAAGATAACTTGGTCAACCTCTGCAGGTGCAATGGCATTGTAGATAAACTCAGCTGGATCCGCTACCCACTCGATAACGTCAATGTTTTCTTCGACAGGAATCATGCGATCGCTCTTGGCATCGTAACGAGCAGGGTGGAATTTGCTGGTGATTTTCTTGATGTTGGCACCACCACGTCCAACGATTGTCCCGATAGCGTCCACGTTTGGATTGTGGCTACGAACGGCAACTTTCGTACGGTCACCAGCTTCGCGGGCTACGCTCATGATTTCAACAGTTCCATCGTAAACTTCTGGAATTTCTTGCTCCATCAAGCGTTTGATCATTTCTGGATGGCTACGGCTAACAAAGACGTTGACACCACGAGGGTTGTCTTCAACTTTATAAACGTAAACCTCAATACGGTCGTGGGAAGCAAAGACTTCTCCAGGGATTTGGTCCTGTTTTGACAATTGGGCTTCGATGCTACCAAGGTTAACATAAATGAAACGGTTGTCAAAGCGTTCTACCGTACCAGACATGATTTCTTGTTCATGTTCCTTATAAGTATTGTAAGTGATGGCACGTGTTTGCTTACGCATTTTTTCCATGATGGTTTGTTTGGCAGATTGGGCAGCTACACGACCAAACTCAGCAGGTGCTTCTTCAAACTTGATTTTGTCACCAAGCTCATAGGCTGAATTAATGGCAAGGGCATCTTTCAAGCTGATTTCCAAACGACTATCAAATACTTCATCAACAACTTCACGGACAGTATAAACTGTAAAGTCACCTGTTTTTTCATTGAAGTCAATAGCTACGCTGTCAGATTGACCATAGCGTCTGCGATAAGCGGAACGAAGCGACTCTACTACTGCGTCGATGATGTCTTCTTTTTTGATTCCCTTGTCTTCTTCCAAAATGCGGAAGGCCTCTAGCATTTCTTTACTCATGTTTTCTTCACTTTTGAATCCTCAAAAGCTATCCTTTCTTTTCTATAATTTTACTGCTAAACGTGCTTTTGATACTAAACTGTATGGAATTTGGACGGTTTTCTTACGTGTCTTGTCCATATACTCCATAGTCAACTCGTCCTCTTCAAAGGACAGCAAGGTTCCTTCAAAGACTTTTTGCTTATCAATGGCTTGGTAGAGCCCGACATGGATGTATTTCCCAACTGCTCCAGCGACAGCATCCTTGGTTTTCAAAGGACGTTCCAAGCCTGGACTGGTGATTTCTAGGAAATATTGTTCTGGGAAGGGATCAGGCTTGATGGTATCTAGGACAGGACTGATGATTTCTGTCAGGTCTGCCGTGTCGTTCAAGGTAATTCCTTCGGGTTTATCTACAAAAATACTGAGAATCATGTCACTGCCAATCTTTCCATACTCGATATCCACGAGCTCGAAAGGTGCTTGGATGACAGGTTCTACAACTTCTCTGACTAATTCTACGATTGTTGCGATTGCGTCCACCTCCTCATAAGCAAGAGGCGAAGATATTTCCCCGCCTCTCTTTCTCATATTCTTACTATCAGTATAGCACGTTTGTCAATTTATGTAAAGTATTAGCACTCAAACAGCTGGTTTTCAAGCTATTTCTTAAAATTCTGCTTCAACTCGGTAGATCACTTGACCCTTGCTTGAGAATTTTTGCTCATATTCTGTCATGACATTGCCTTCAAAATCACTGGCATGCAAGTCCAGCCAAACACCATTGAGTCTCATCCCATACTGAGAAAAGCTCACTAGACTGTACTCAAACAAGCCACGATTGTCTGTCTTGAAATGGATTTCCCCATTCTCAGTCAAGATGCGCTTGAAGGTATCCAAGAAACTCTTGTAAGTCAAACGACGTTTTTCATGGCGTTTTTTAGGCCAGGGATCTGAAAAGTTTAGGTAGAGACGATCAATCTCACCGTCTTCAAAGTAGTCGGTCAGATCTGAACCATCTACCCACAGCAATTTGATATTGGGCACTCCAACTTCAAGCACCTTGTCCAAGGCATAACTCAATACCGACTTTTGAATGTCAATCCCAATGTAGTTGATGTCAGGATTTTGCTTGGCCATTCCAGATACGAAGGCCCCTTTCCCACTTCCAACTTCAACATGAATAGGATGATCATTTCCAAACAAGTCTCGCCATTTCCCTTTAGCTTCTAAGGGATTGAGGACCACATACTGAGGATTGGCCTCTAGTAATTCTGTCGCCCCTTTACGATTTCTAACTCTCATCTCTTCTTTCCATACTTGTCACGGAAGACGCGCAAGGCGTAAATCTCCCGGTTTACATTGTCTAAATCTTGATTTTCACAGTATTTGGCAATCTGGTTCAAATAAGAATACTGACCATACCAATACAATTTATCTAACACTGTCTGATTGTACTTATAGCCGTAGTCTCTCAACCATTGACGCCACTGATGATCTGGAATGTAGTGGCATAGCAAATGCGCCACATCAAACATACGATCCGTCAGACGAACCGAATCCCAATCCACTAGATAAACGAGTCCACTCTCCGTCTCAATCCAATTACTATGACGAAGATCTCCATGCACAATCGTTGCATGGTCTTCTCTAAAACCTGGAACCGTCTTACCTAGCTCAGCAATCACACTGTTCAAATAGTGGTTCTGCTTCAAGATTTCTGGAACTCCTTGCTGCCAAGAACGTAGCAAATCAACTGGCGTTTCCATGGTATATCCCAAACGGCTCAACTGCTTCATCAAGGGACGCGAGCGGTGAAGGCGGTTCAAGATATTGATAATCTGCTTGCGATTCATATCGTAAGGGGTCAAGATTTTGCCCGTCAGCCATTCCTGAGCACACATATCACGGCCATCTGACAAACGACGAGTCCATAGTAATTGAGGAGCGATTTGTTCTCTGGCTAGGCCAGGTAGGATTGGAGAGGTGTTCATTTTTACAAAGACGCGCTTCCCATCAGGGTAGCTTCCCATATAAGCCTTGCCACTCTTCCCAGGGATAGGGGTCAGCGTTAGCTCATTATCACCCAAGTCCATTTCTTTCCTCCGTATAAAGTTTCCTTACTATTCTACTAGTTTTTGGTCTATTCGTCAACCGCTCCACACCTGATTCTCAAAGAAAAGCATCTCAATTGGCTCAGGCTATCATTATAGCTTAAAAAAGCAAGCATCATCGTCTGCTTACCTTTTCATGATTTTTATAAATAAGTTAAGAGTGGTAAACTATTGTAAGACATGTGGACTAAAGTGGAAACCCATAGGTTTTGGCTCTTTTTGTAAGCAAATCCCAGCAACAAGCCTCCAAGTAGATAATAGAAAAACGAGGGAACATCATAAGGAGCATGCAGGAAAGAGAAGAGAGAGGCAGTCAGTCCAAGACCTAGCCAAGAATTTTCAAAAATCGCACCTTGCAGGATTCCTCTGAAAATGAATTCCTCTTGGATAGGTGCCAAAACTGTGACACTTACAATAAAGGAAAGTGAAAGTCCGTTACTAGTTTCCTCAAGGTGTTGGATTGCTGCACCAGAAGAAACTGAGAAAAAGGTATGATAACCTATATTTACTAGCACAGTAAGAAGAAAGATTCCAATGAACAGCAAGAGTTGTTTCTTGCTTAAAATACCAAAAGAAATCATGTCAAACCATTTCGCATAGCCAAAACTAAGGAAAAGCAAGAGACTCTTTACAACAATGAATGTATACTGGTGTTGAAAATAATTCCCTTGATTGATGGAATACCCCGCTGCATCAACGATTACAAATACTAAAAATCCAAAAAATAAGGCATGACATTTATTGAAAATGGCCATAAATATAACCTCTCTCCGATTAGAGTCAATCAAAATAAGGATTCAAGAATTTTTATTTATGAATTCTTTGTCTCCACTTAATCATACCTGAAGTAATTAAGAGTGCAACCGCTAGACGTAATAGATTGTAACTTTCTTCCTCTCCTGTTTTCGGTAATAATTTTTCATTCGAAGTAATAGATTGGCTTACATAATCAGGCCCCTTAACATCGGTTAAAGGAGTTTTATTTTCTTGAGTAGCATCAAAAATAGGTTTGAGAGTTTCCAATTGATCCTTATTGTCTAACATTGCTAAATCGCCAGATTGAGTGGTTTTAGCTTTAGAAGTTGAGTTTATACTCTCCACTTTCCCACTATTTTCACTATTAGAATTGGGATTATCATTGGATGTTTTCATTTCGGTTCTTTTTTCATCACTCATACCTTTGCTTTCACTTACAACTTTATCACTAGTACTCATGCTGTCATTTCTGGTTTTCTCATCATGCACATTTTCAGTTACTGTTTCCTCAGAAGATGCTACTGTTTCCGTTTGCTTAGGTGAGTTTCTCGAGTACATATAATCATAAACCTGTTGTGCAGTCGCTCCCCCACCAACCCATCCAGATATCGGACGTCCATTTCTTAAATACAAAATTGTTGGTGTTCCTGGAATACCGACTTTTTTAAATAGAAACTCTCTCGCTTCCCCGTCAAAATCTTTACCATCCAAATCATAATACTCTAACTTCTTTTCAATCAGGTTATTAAATTCTTTCAATTCAGGAGAAAATTGACGACAATGAGAGCATGTTTTTCTACCAAAATATATAGTATGTTCCAATTGGTCCCCGGTAAAAGATTGACGAACGGCTTCAATGTCTATCTTTTTAAATTCCGCAACATTCTGCTCATACTCCTCGGGAGTTACAACGGAAGGTTTATGCTCCACATTTTCCTTAGCCGATGGCAAATCTGGTGCCACAAGAGAACTATCATTCGCCTGGATAGATGAAGTAGTCTGTTCTTCTGCATATACAGCACCTGTAGTAATAGATGCAAATACAAGTGGTACAAGTAATAGCGATTTTATCTTTTGTTTCTTCATAAGAATACTCCTTTACATTTGATATATTTATCTTACCTTATTTAAGATTACAAATTCATCTAAATCTTAAATGGTCATCAAAACATCTTGAATTGCAAAAACTTCATTAAAAAAGGTAAGCATTTTGAAAACACTTACCCTTTTATACTTTATTAACCTCTACTTTTTATAATACTTCAACCCCCAAATGAGCAAAAGCATGATAATCAAGCATAGAACCACACCAATATAGGCGATTATTTGTTGGTAGGCTTCTGCTGCTGTGATACCTCTATACAGACAAATAATAGACATAAAGCCTGTCAAGCCGATGAACATGAGTTGATTGGTTCTAGGACTAACCAAATCATCATCTTCAAACTCTCTTATCCTCATTTCCCTAGTGAGATAAACAGTAGCCAAAATAGAAGCCAAGTTAATAACTACTAAAAGAAATTGGAAAACTACGGAAAAATTTAAAAACTGACGAGATAGAAATAGATAAGTAGAAACAACCAAAGGTATCTGTCCGAACAACAACCTCACTAAGAAAACATTGCGTTTTGTTGCAAATATTTTTTTCATTACTATCTCCTTTCCCATGCTAACAGGTAAGCGCACCGCCAATTCCACCTAGTACAGCACCAATTGCACCTGTTCCTATAGCGTATGGCCCAAGTAGAAATGTTGAGCCATAAGTTGTAGCGTAGCCTTCCATCGCACCGTATGCAACCCCCGCTGCACAGCTAATTGTTCTTCCCCAATCAATATCTCCACCTTCAACGCAAGCAAGCATATCAGCATCCATAATCTCAAATTGCGACATCATTTTTGTATTCATGACAAATACTCCTTTTTATTTTTAATTTTTGTCTTGTTGCAACTTTGACAAGTTTAGTATAACATTGCTTTTTTAAATTTTTCACCCGAATCTTGAATTGTCATCGAAACATCTTGAATTGCAAAAACTTCATTATAAAAGGGTAAGTATTTCGAAAACACTTACCCTTTTATACTTTATTAGCATTAGCCCCTACTTTTTATGATGCTTCAAACCCCAAATAAGTATGATTAAGCAGAGAGCAGAGCCAATATAGCCATTCAGTTGCTGATAGGATTTGTCTGCTGTTATACCTCTATACAAAGCGATAATAGACACAAAACCTGTCAATCCTATAAACATGAGTTGATTGATTATAGGACCTACCAAACCATCATCTTCAAACTTTCGTACTCCAATTTTCTTAGTAAGATAAACAATGAGTAAAATAGAAGCCAAGTTGATAATCACTAAATTTAATTGAAGACTAATGAAAAACTTAAAATGGATGTGATAGAAATAGATAATAAGAGACAAGCAAAGGTAACTGTACCAACAACAATCTCACTAGAAGTACGTTGTGTTTTTAGAATTATTTTTCCAGTCTCCTCTCTTATACTAATATATCAAGAAACCGTATGTAACCTCTGCTACATAGCTATGTGATCTTATTAAAAACTTAAGTAGCCAGAAAAAAGAGACACGTAATAGTAGCATTCATTAAGCCATGTACAACTACACAGGAATATAGATTTCTTTGCTTTATATAAAGACAACCCAATACAAGTCCTGTCACAAGATGCTGAGAAATAATCTCTCCATCATGAGCAAATCCAAAAAGAACAGCTGAAAGAAAGACAGCAAAAATAGGAGAATATTTTTCTAAAGTTCCTAAAATGATTCCTCTAAAGAGCATCTCCTCCAAAAGAGGTTGAGTAAAAGCAGTTGACAACCAAAATAGAACTGTATAAAAGAAACCACTAGTTTCAAAATGTTGAAAAAAGCTCAAAGAACTTGTATTATCGTGGGCTTTTCCAAGGACGGTAGTAAAAAATATAAAACTAACTACTAAAATTAGATTAGCCAGATAAGCAAAAATAATCCATCTCAATTCTACCCACTTGATTGGTAAGCGATCTAAAGTAGTCTCATCCCCCCATCTCTTAACGAGATATACAAGAATGGTTAAACATATAAAGAAAGATAAAAAGTAGACACCTACACTGAATACTTCTCCTATCACTCCGTCATAAAATCGTCTAACAACAGATAATGGTACAACTTGAATAGCAAAAGTAAGTAAAAAGCAAGTAAGCACTTTTATAAAGATAAAACTTATGTTCTTCATAGTTTATCCTTTCTTTAATGTCTAGATGATTTTTTAGCATTGTCCCCTGTTTGTAGATTTGCTAATTCCATCTATGAAACCACAAATTGATCCAAGAAGTTGGTCGTAATTAGGAATTAAGGAAGTCCACCAAGGCATTCCACCTCCTTGAACTTGTATTAGTTTTTCTGCACTTAAAGTTTCAAAATATTTATTTTTCATGATATTATCCCCTTAGATACACAGTGGGCACATCGCATGCAATCTTCTTTGATTTTCAACATACAAATCAAATCCATCTCTTACTAAACTACCTACTCTATACCAGAATCCGTATGAATTATCTCCACCTTCAACGCAAGCAAGCATTTCATTATCCATAACAGAAAATTGTGACATCATTTTTGTATCCATGACAAATACTCCTTTTTTATTTTTAATTTTTAATTTTTGTCCTGTTGCAACCTTGACAAGTTTAGTATATCATTGTTTGTTAAAGTTTTTCATCCAAATCTTGAATTGTCATCGAAACATCTTGAATTAGCTTTTTATTTCAAATCACACCTATAGATTTTTAAAGAAAGATAGTTTCTAATCACTTTTTTACCATTCAGGAAGTTTCAATGACTATTCAAGATTTCATAAAATATGAACTTATTTTTATGGCATAATATACCTATCTACTATATGAAAGGAATTGCCAATGAC
The DNA here is from genome assembly GCF_041432195.1 of Streptococcus sp. 27098_8_23. Classification (GTDB taxonomy): domain Bacteria; phylum Bacillota; class Bacilli; order Lactobacillales; family Streptococcaceae; genus Streptococcus. The sequence goes on from NZ_JAPVZF010000005.1 coordinate 36,217, forward strand.
TTCTTATAAACATACATTTGTTCCTCAAATAGATGCTAGAGACTGCGGTGTTGCTGCCTTAGCCTCGATTGCTAAATTCTATGGTTCAGATTTTTCTCTAGCTCACTTGAGAGAACTTGCAAAGACCAATAAAGAAGGGACGACTGCTCTTGGCATTGTAAAAGCCGCTGATGAAATGGGCTTTGAAACAAGACCTGTTCAAGCAGATAAAACTCTCTTTGACATGAGTGATGTCCCCTATCCATTTATCGTTCACGTTAACAAAGAAGGGAAACTCCAACATTACTATGTTGTCTATCAAACAAAGAAAGACTATCTGATTATTGGTGATCCTGATCCTTCTGTAAAAATCACCAAAATGTCAAAAGAACGCTTTTTCTCTGAATGGACTGGAGTAGCTATTTTTCTAGCTCCCAAACCCAGCTATCAACCCCATAAAGATAAAAAGAATGGTCTACTGAGCTTCCTCCCTCTGATTTTCAAACAAAAATCTCTTATTACTTATATTGTTCTCTCAAGCTTATTAGTCACTATTATCAATATCGGTGGTTCTTATTATCTCCAAGGAATCTTGGATGAGTACATCCCAAATCAGATGAAATCAACTTTAGGAATTATCTCAATTGGTCTAATTATCACCTATATCCTCCAACAAGCCATGAGCTTCTCCAGAGATTATCTCCTAACTGTTCTGAGTCAGAGATTAAGCATTGATGTAATTTTGGCCTATATTCGCCATATCTTTGAACTTCCTATGTCTTTCTTTGCGACACGTCGTACAGGGGAAATCATTTCACGCTTCACAGATGCTAACTCTATTATAGATGCCTTAGCTTCTACCATTCTCTCTCTTTTTCTTGATGTTTCCATTCTGATCCTTGTAGGGAGTGTCTTACTGGCACAAAATCCTAACCTCTTTCTTCTTTCTCTTATTTCCATCCCTATTTACATATTCATCATCTTTTCTTTTATGAAACCTTTTGAAAAAATGAACCACGATGTCATGCAAAGCAATTCTATGGTTAGTTCTGCTATTATCGAAGATATCAACGGGATTGAAACCATCAAGTCACTCACAAGTGAAGAAAATCGCTACCAAAATATTGACAGTGAATTTGTCGATTATTTGGAAAAATCCTTTAAACTTACTAAATATTCTATTTTACAAACTAATTTAAAGCAAGGAACAAAGTTAGTTCTTAATATCTTTATCCTATGGCTTGGTGCTCAATTAGTCATGTCGAGTAAGATTTCTATCGGTCAGCTGATTACCTTTAATACACTTCTTTCTTACTTTACAACTCCTATGGAAAATATTATCAACCTACAAACTAAACTCCAATCTGCGAAGGTTGCTAATAACCGCTTGAACGAGGTCTATTTAGTTGAATCTGAATTTCAAGTTCAAGAAAATCCTGTTCATTCAAATTTTTTGATGGGCGATATTGAATTTGATGACCTTTCTTATAAGTATGGTTTTGGACGAGATACCTTAACAGATATCAATCTAACAATTAAAGAAGGTGATAAGGTTAGCCTGGTTGGAGTTAGTGGTTCTGGTAAAACAACTCTAGCCAAAATGATTGTCAATTTCTTTGACCCTTACAAAGGACAGATTACCATCAATCATCAGGATATTAAAAATATTGATAAAAAAATCTTGCGACGTCATATTAATTACCTGCCCCAACAAGCCTATATCTTTAATGGCTCTATCTTGGAAAACTTAACCTTGGGCGGTAATAATATGATTAGCCAAGAAGATATTCTAAAAGCTTGCGAATTAGCTGAAATCCGTCAAGATATTGAAAGAATGCCTATGGGCTATCAAACTCAACTTTCTGATGGAGCAGGTCTGTCAGGAGGACAGAAGCAACGAATTGCTCTCGCTCGTGCTCTTTTAACTAAATCTCCTGTTTTAATACTAGATGAAGCTACTAGTGCTCTCGATGTTTTGACTGAGAAAAAGGTTATAGATAATCTTATGTCCCTAACTGATAAAACCATTCTCTTTGTAGCCCATCGTCTAAGTATAGCCGAACGGACTAACCGTGTCATTGTTCTTGACCAAGGGAAAATCATTGAAGTTGGTAGTCATCAAGAGTTAATACAGGCGCAAGGCTTCTACCATCATCTATTCAACAAATAAGGAGAATGTTATGAATCCTAATCTTTTTAGAAGCGTCGAGTTTTATCAGAGACGTTACCATAATTATGCGACAGTATTAATCATACCACTTTCATTACTGTTTACTTTCATCGTGATTTTCTCCCTTGTTGCTACAAAAGAGATTACTGTTACATCGCAAGGAGAAGTCACTCCTACAAGTGTCATTGCATCCATTCAGTCAACCAGTGATAATACTATCTTAGCTAATCATTTAGTGGCAAATCAAGTAGTTGAGAAAGGTGATTTACTCATCAAATATTCTGAAATAATGGAAGAGAGCCAGAAAACTGCCTTAGAAACTCAATTACAAAGACTTGAGAAGCAAAAAGAAGGACTTGGAATTTTGAAACAAAGCTTAGAAAAAAATACCGATCTTTTTTCTGGTGAGGATGAGTTTGGCTACTATAATACCTTTATGAATTTTACTAAACAAGCTCATGATATTGAACTAGGTATCTCAAAGACTAACACTGAGGTTGCAAATCAAGCCAACCTTGCTAATAGCAGTTCATCAGCTATTGAACAAGAAATTACAAAAATGCAACAACAAATTGGAGAATATCAAGAGCTGAGAGATGCTATCATAAACAAAAGAGCGCGCTTACCGACTGGCAATCCACACCAGTCAATTTTGAATCGTTATCTTGTAGCCTCTCAAGAACAAACACAAGAAACTGCAGATGAGCCATTTTTATCTCAAATCAATCAAAGTATTGCAAATCTTGAATCATCTATCGCAAATCTCAAAATTCAGCAAGCTGGTATCGGAAGTGTAGCAACTTATGATAATAGTTTAGAAACCAAAATTGAAGTACTCCGCACTCAATTTTTACAAACAGCTTCTCAGCAACAACTAGCTGTGGAAAATCAACTAACAGAATTAAAAGTACAACTAGATCAAGCGACACAGCGCTTGGAAAATAATACCTTAACCGCTCCAAGTAAAGGTATCGTTCATCTGAACAGCGAATTTGAAGGTAAAAATAGAATTCCAACTGGTACAGAAATTGCTCAAATATTCCCTGTCATCACAGATACAAGAGAAGTACTAATTACTTACTACGTATCTTCTGACTATCTACCTCTACTAGATAAAGGACAAACTGTAAGATTAAAACTTGAGAAGATTGGAAATCACGGCATTACCATCATCGGCCAACTTCAGACAATTGATCAAACTCCTACCAGAACAGAGCAAGGCAATCTCTTTAAATTAACCGCTCTTGCAAAACTATCTAATGAGGATAGTAAACTCATCCAATACGGCTTACAAGGTCGCGTCACTAGTGTAACTGCAAAGAAGACATATTTTGATTATTTCAAAGATAAAATTCTAACCCATTCTGATTAATTTTCAGATAACACTCTATAACTATTTATTATCTTATCAAAAAGGAGAATCATAACATGGATAAGAAACAAAATCTAACTTCATTTCAAGAACTAACAACTACTGAACTCAACCAAATTATAGGTGGAGGATGGTGGGAAGATTTCTTATATAACATTAATAGATATGCTTATAACATCGCACAAGAACTTCATCATCCAATACAACTATAAAAAAAATAAGACCGAGAAACAAGCACTCTCGGTCTTATTTTTCATCATTCTGTATGTATCATAGTAAGCACATGACGAAAGACTTGATCTTGACAGGTGGTATTGAGGCTAGCATTGGGATAACTTTCAACAGTCTTCATGACGGTATAGAGACCAACACCTCGGCCCTCCCCTTTAGAACTAACTCCAAAAGAGAAGATTTCAGAAATATCGATGCCCTCTTCTTTGATGGAGTTTTCAATGATAAAGGTCTCTTGTGCCCCATTTTTTAAAAAGGCAATTGAAACGTGAGGTTGACCAGCCTCTGCACTGGCTTCAATAGCATTGTCACAAAGGATAGACACAATGGTTAGAAAATCAAGTAGGCTCATACTCTCAACTTGAATCTCCTCAGGAACTTCGACATTAAAGACAATATCCTTTTCTCTTGCTTTTATAAATTTTCCTGCTAAGAGACTTTTGAGGGCACGATCCCGAATATTCACCAGTCGGCCCAGGTCATATTTATTGTCCTGCAATTTCTGGCTGGAGTTCTTTAAAACGGAGTTGTAGACCTCTTTTATCTGCTCCATATCCTCCTCTTCAATACCTAGGCGTAAGCTGGTCAAGAGGTTGGTATAATCATGACGAAAGCTCCGTACTTCCTTGTAAAGTTCCTCTATATGTCGACTATACCGCTCCGTATCTCTGTAGCGCAAGGCCTGCTCTTGGTTCAGTTTTTCCTGAAGTTTTTCCTTCAAATAGGTATCCAATTTCTTGATAATACCCATAAAAAAGAGTAGGTAAAACACTAGGATCAGATGGCGAACTATCTTTGATTGAATGCTTTGTTCATATTCAAAAAAAGACAGACTTTCCATGACTAGATAGTAACCCCCCATTATCCAGTTAATTTTAGTTAGGGACTTTTGAAAATCTTTATCTAGAATCTCCCTTCTCAAACTAGTAAAATCATAGTCCAACCATTTCAAAAAAGCTAGAGAAATGAAGAAATTGAAAATTATTATACATAACCCAGTAAATGAGTAGCTATCATATACTTGCCCTTGTCCCAAAAATGGAAGCACAAAATAGGAGACTCCTCTATAAAAGAGATTCACTAATATCATTGGAAAGAGACCATAAAAGAAAAGGAGTTTTTTAGGAAGCCCTCTTAACAATAAGAAAGACAAGCCTATGCCGTACAAGGGTTCCATAAAATAAGATAAGTAATCATTTCCTACTATATAGCTAATCATTATAAAAACAACTGCCAAAAGTATCTTAAAAAGAAAAGCCTTAAAAATCCTCTCGAAAGTGAGACCAATTCCATCTACCTTAAAGAAAATGACAATTTCTAGCCCATTAGTAATAAGTGTATACAACAATATCCAAGTAATATTCATAAACTCTCCTAGCTCAGTGTAAGTTATTAATAGCCTCAGACACTTCCCTGACCTTATAACGCGCGATTAGACAGCTTCCACCATTGGGAAAGAAAAGGAGTTTTTCTTTCTTATCCAAATGAACCACATTGACAGGATTGATGAGAAAAGAGCGGTGGCACTGCAAGAGACGGGGTTCCTGTTTGAGAACCTCCTCCAAACTCGCTGTAAACTCCAGCCTATCCGTCTTAGTATAGAGAATGACACGATGGGCTCTGGACGACGTTTCGAGATAGTAAACCTCTTTAAAAGGATACTGGAATTGGGCGAATTTTGATTTAAAGTAAAAGCAATCTTCCGCCAGACTTTTACTATCTTGACTATTGGCATAGAGAAGGGCTGACTCGATACGAGATTCAAACTCCTCTGCCGAAAGGGCCTTATCAATGTAGTCCAAAGCTGACACTTGATAGCGAAAGGACAAGGGCATAAACTCTGAGTGAGTTGTCACAAAGACAATCAGGGCATAGGGGTCCCGATCCCGAATCTTTCTAGCCACCTCTAGACCCTTCATCTCTTCGTTTCGAATCTCAATGTCCAAAAAGAATAGCTGATGCGCCCCCTTCTCATGTACCTCTGTCAGCAGTTGGTCTGGCTTGCCAAAAACTTCAAAAGAGCTGGGAATGATACGATATTCTTTCAAGAGTTTCTCTATCGTCGTTTCAATCCTAGCTTGTTGGGAAAAGTCATCTTCTAAAACAAATATTCTCATCTTCTTACTCTCCTTGTTTCAACCATTTTTGGCGAATGTCTCTATAGCGACGTCTGGCATACTGAACAGCATATCGACCTTCTTCTCCTAGAAAGAGGGTCTTTGATTGGATATCCATGGATTTTACTCGTTCAAGGTTGACCAGACAATTTCGATGACATCTCGTCAAGGTTTCCCCATATTGGTTCTCAAGATTGCTTAAATTTTGAAACAGATCAAAGCTAGCGTCTTCTGTAACAATCTGCACGGTATGGGCTTTACTTGGATGCGTTTGGATATAGTAGATATCCTTTATGTTTAATTTGAAAATTTCTTTCTCTTTTTGGATGATAATGTAGTTCATGGATAAAACCTCCTAAAAAGAGGATAGCATAAGTCTAGAAACTATTTTTCACCAAATCCTAAACGGTTCTCAAAAATTCCTAAAGTGTCGAATCATTCGTAAAATAGCTATGATAATCTTACAATTATTTTATCATAAAATTCTGCAATTACCATTCAGGAAATTTCAATGACAATTAAAGCTTTGAAGGTAAAAAAAAGAGTTAAAAGTGATAAGCTATGATTATAGAAAGACAATCACTTGAAACAACTTTAGAACCATCACAAAGGAGGAATTCTCATGACGGATACAGACCCTATCAAAACAGCTCAGACTTTGATTACTGACTTAAATAAAGCTTACCAAGTCTGCAAACAGGTAACAGCTGACGACGTTCGCTTTCAGGAGCAATTAAACTCTATTCTTCTCTTTCTCTCTAAAGCTGAGACAGTGGATAATCGATTCTTGATTGAACTGGAAAAATTTTACCAGACTTCCAGTCTTCTCATGGGCCTCAGTGCTCTTGATCCAGATGCTCCTACTCGCGCCGCTTGGCGGGCCTATGACCGTTTTCACTTTGACCAAGTCAAGACCAAATTGAGTCTCTACGGACCAACCATTATCTTGTAATACTCTTCGAACATCTCTTCAAACCACGTTAACCTTAAAACTAGGGTTTGAGTAACCTGCGGCTAGCTTTTTGGTTTAATTTTTGATGTTCATTGAATATACGTAAATAAAATAAGTTGAGTGAACTTGTACTCAACTTATTTTTTTATCTAATCTTATAAGTTTTAGTCCTGCATCTGACGTTTCACCTGATAAGGCAGGTACAAGACTTGTAAAACTAAACCAGCACCCAGCAAGGCTAGGAGGGCCTGTTTTTCTTGAAAAACCACTGCTCCGACCAGCAATTCTAACAAAAGAACTGCACTTCCCACACCGACTACAATCTGTTTCAATCCCTTCTCTTTCTCCCCTTTTTCTAGTGGAAAGAGCTGAGTCAAGTACTGGTAGTCAAAGGCATGATAGAGGGCCAGTAACTGAAAGAGCAGGAGATAGTTAAATAAAACTACTACTGCTGTCGCGATCCAAGCTTGCTCGATAAAGAGCAAAGCTAACAAGGATAGGAAGAGGAGACGGAGACTGAGGGCAAAGAGGTCTCCATTTCGCAAGTAAGAACGGAGATAGAGGTTTTGCCAAATCTTGCTCGGCACTTTCTGAACTGTTCTAAGGATGAAATCCAGATAAGCGCGACGTTTGACACTATTTGAAACGCCCTTAACCTGAGTAAAGAGAGCAAAGAAACGAAGCAAGACTTGCTTGCGCTTGCTTTCTTGGGAAACGACATAGTCCCAGTCAAGCCCAGTCTCTGTAAAAAATTTACTGGATTTTTGGCGAAAGAGGAGATATTTCCCAGCTCCCAACAAAAGCACATAGATGAGAAAGACTGGCAAGCCATAACCCATGGCTAAAAATAAGGGCGCAAATAAAAGCAAGAAAAGGGTTTGGACAAAGAGCCAAAAGACCAGTGAGCGCATCGTCTGCCCTTTGAGGTGAGACTTAACTTCCTCTTCACTGACTAAGAGAAAGAGCTTGTCAGGCCCTTCCATGTAGGTCGCGATTCCTCCCCAAGCCAAAAGCAAGGCAGATACAATCCCCAAAAACAAGAGGATAGGCCAGTGGTTTTCAGGAAAATGTTGCAGGAGTTGACTGTACTGGTAAGCTAGAAAACCGATGAGAACTAGCAGGAACAAGACAAAGTGGTCATTGAGAACATAACGCAGATAACCGACACACTCCTTACGAAAAGCCTGCTTTCTCTTTAAAAACAAGTCTTTCATAGCTCCTCCTCTTTGGTCAGAGCCAAGTAAATATCATTCAAACTCGCTTCAGGCATGTCAAAGGCTTCACGGAGTTGCTGGAGGTTCCCCTGAGCCCGCACCTCTCCCTTGTGGAGAATGACAAAGGCATCACACATCTTTTCTGCTGAGTCTAGCACGTGTGTACTCATAAGAATGGACTTGCCTTTTTTCTTTTCTACTTCTAAAAGCTGAATCAAGTCAGAAATAGCCAGCGGATCGAGCCCAAGGAAAGGCTCATCCACGATAAAGAGGCTAGGATCTACCACAAAAGCACAGATAATCATGACCTTCTGCTTCATCCCTTTGGAGAAATGAACTGGAAACCAGTCTAATTTTTGGTCCAGGCGGAACATTTTTAACAAAGGTTCCACACGATCAAAAGCTACTTTTTGCTCAATACCATAGGCCATGGAAACCGTCTCGATATGCTCTCTGAGGGTCAATTCCTCATACAAGCTAGGCGTCTCTGGGATGAAACCAATCTGCTTGCGGTAGCTAGTCGCATCTTCTTGCAAGGTCAAACCATTAATCTTAATTTCCCCACTGTAAGGCGTCAAAAGACCGATAATCTCATTGATAGTCGTTGATTTCCCAGCACCGTTGAGACCAATCAAACCAACCAACTGCCCACTTTCAACGGTAAAGGACACATCTTTCAAGACAGGGACATGAACATAGCCTCCTGTCAGGTTTTTAATTTCTAACATATTTTCTCCGAATCTGGTATAATGTAGCTATATTATATCAAAATTCAATACAGTAGAGGTGGATTTTATGTCAGATTGCATTTTTTGTAAGATTATCGCAGGGGAGATTCCTGCTTCAAAAGTATACGAAGATGAGCAGGTTCTTGCCTTTCTTGATATCTCTCAAGTAACGCCTGGACACACCCTCATTGTACCAAAAGAGCACTACCGCAATCTTTTGGAGATGGATGCCCCAAGTGCTAGCCAACTCTTTGCCCAAGTGCCGCTGGTAGCTCAAAAAGTCATGAAGGCTACCAAGGCTGCCGGAATGAACATCATCGCCAACTGTGAGGAAGTTGCTGGTCAAACGGTCTTTCATACTCACGTGCATCTCGTACCTCGCTACGGTGCAGAAGATGACCTCAAGATTGACTTTATCGCCCACGAACCTGACTTTGACAAACTTGCCCAAGTCGCTGAAACCATTAAAAACGCTTAAGGAGATGCCATGAAACTATCAAATCTACTGCTATTCGCAGGAGCTGCAGCTGGAAGTTATTTTGTCGTGAAAAATCGCCAAGCCATTCAGGATGAAGTGCTAGATACAACTGACCGCGTCCAAGCTATCAAGGATGATTTGGATATCATCCAAAACAGCCTACAAATCATCGACCAACAAAAAGCCCTTATCAAAGAATACCAAAAAGATTTAACCTATAAATTTAAAGTCTTGGAAAAAGATTTCCAGACTAGAATGGCGGTCCTCCAAGAAGAAAAACAAGAATAAGAAAGCCTCCAACTTTCCTTAAATCCATTTTGGGTTACTAGATTCGAACAGAAAAGGGAGGGAATGAAAATGAAACAGTTTGTAAAAGTTCTAGCGAAGGTCATCGCGATCCCTTGTGGTTGCCTCTGCCTGCTTGCAGCCTTGGCATTTCTACTACTGATGAATCTTTTCAAAGCTTCACCAAGTGACATCCGAAAAGGGAATGACGACTTAAAACAAATCTTTACCTCCCTTGACATGCCTCCTGAGAAAGTAGAATCGGATGGACACTATCAATACGAGGGTGGAGGCCTAGATTTTTATGTTACTTTCTCAGACGAGGTCATCAATAGTCACCCCGTCCTAAAAGAAAGTCCAAAACTCACCAAAAACCGACTTAAAGTCTATGTCCTCCAGACAGGAGATATTTCCTACTATAAAGTAGGGGACAACTTGTTCAATCACGGTTTAATACAATTTTTAAAGGAGGAGGGCGAGAAGTATTTCCAAGAAAAAGGAAAGAAATCAAAATCTTCTTACACAATTCTAAATTGGAAAGATCAAGAAAGTCTTAAAAAGGGAATTGCTTTCTATGAAAAAGCTTTGACCTTGGTCGATATTCAGGATAATTCGGCAATCAAGCACATTGATACCATCACCGTGAAATCTGGTAAAGAAGAGGAAATCAAACAACTCATTCAGGAGATGGATACTGCTGGCTTGCTCACTCAAAAGTATAAATAGTAGACTAATTGGAGAATGATTGCTCGATGCTAAATTTCCCAAGATTATACAAAAAAAGAGCCCGCCGGCTCTTTTTACTTTATTCTCCTTCAAAGGCATCTTTTATATGATCAAAGAAGCCTTTTTTCTTTGGATTGACTTTCAAGTCACCTGCAGCTGCGAATTCTTTAAGCGCTGCTTTTTGGCGGTCGTTCAAACCTGTCGGAGTCACGACATTGACAGTAACGTATTGGTCACCAACAGCACCGCCACGAAGGCTTGGTGCTCCCTTGCCACGTAGACGGAATTTCTTGCCAGTCTGTGTTCCTTCTGGGATAACCAATTCAACATCTCCATGCACGGTTGGAATTTCAACAGTATCTCCAAGAGTAGCTTGGACAATATTGAGGTTTAACTTGTAGAAAATAGTTGTTCCTTCACGTTCAAACTTATCGCTAGCTTCTACTGAAACCACCACGTACAAGTCTCCGTAAGGTCCACCGTTAAAGCCTGCTTCACCTTGACCCGCGAGGCGGATTTGTTGGCCTGTTTCCACACCAGCAGGGATTTTTACATGTACGCTATGAGCTTGTTTTTCATGACCTGTTCCATGACAAGTTGTACATGGATCCTTGATTTCTTTTCCGCGACCATGACAGACATCACAGGTTACTTGGCGACGCATCATACCAAGCGGAGTCTGCGTATCGACGTTAATGACACCAGCGCCATGACAGCGTCCACAAGTGACTGGACTTGTCCCTGGCTTAGCACCAGATCCATTACAGGTACGACAGCTGGCTTCACGGTTGTATTTCACTTCTTTTTCTGTTCCAAAAATAGCTTCTTCAAAGGTCAAGTTCACACGGTACTGGAGGTCATCCCCTTGACGAGGAGCGTTTGGATTGCGTGAAGCTCCGCCTCCCCCGAAAAAACTTGAGAAGATATCTTCAAAACCACCAAAGCCACCTGCTCCGTCAAAGCCACCAAAACCGCCAGCACCACCAAAGCCACCGTTGGCACCTGCAGCACCATATTGGTCATAGGCTGCACGTTTTTGATCGTCACTCAAAGTCTCATAGGCTTCTTGAACTTCCTTGTATTTTTCTTCAGCACCAGGCTCCTTGTTGATATCTGGGTGGTATTTTTTTGAAAGCTTACGATAAGCCTTTTTGATCTCGTCTGACGAAGCGTTTTTTGACACCCCCAGACGATCATAAAATTCAGTATTGTTCATACAAGATACTAAGAGCGAACAGAAAGCGACTGAAATTTAGGAAACCGACAAGAAATCCTGATTTCTTAGGAGGTTTATCTAATTTCCAAGCTTCCCGCTCGAGTTCAATTACGAACACCCTTATTCCTTTCTATAGTTTATAAGTAAATCATTAGAGGGTATTTTCTATACTCTGTTTCACTTCATCAAACTCTTTGTCCGATAGAGTAAAAATCAAGTCCTCTTCTGAATATTCGTTCTGTTCTTTAAAATAGTTGTCAGTATTTTCTGCCAAACCTAGACCAAGAATTACTTTTCTTGCAAACTCTTGATGTGCAAAGCCAATAGCAGTAATGATATTTTTATCTTGCAGGACAGCTTTTGCTTTGAAATTTTCCCGAGGAAGAAATTCAAAATAGTCAAAGAAGTTTTGCCAAATCCCACCTGTAAATTTCGTATCATTCAATAAACCTGCTTTTGCCAACAAAATAGGCGCTGAAGAAATAGCTGCAATTAAGACATCCTGCTTGCCGAGTCCCCTCAAAAACGAATTTAATTTTTCATCCTGTAGAGCAGGCCCTATATTTACCATTCCTGGCAAAATGACACAAGAATAATCTTCTATACGTACTTGATCCAATGTTTTTGTAGGTAAACAAGGCAAGCCATCCTCAGAGATCACCATCGAATGATCTGAAGCTACATAATCAATCGTGATGTCAAAAGACAGAGCCAAAATACTCGTTAAAGCGGCTATCTCATAAAGAGAAAAATTAGGATAAATGATACAAAGTACTTTTTTCATAGACTACACCCTCTATTTTACCGAAAAACAGAGGCTGGGTTACAACCTCTGGATTTCCATACTTTATGATTTATAGCGGAATCGCATAGCCTTTCCATTCGCTAACATCATATTTATCTTTACAATTGTCACAATAGCAAAATGCATCTGAAAAAGTTGCTTGATAGCCGTAACCACTACCATTCGGACGTTCTTTAGACCAGACAACAGTTCCTTGACCACAAGGGCATTTATAAGTCCTCACTCTCTCATCATATGTACCATTTTCATGAGTTTCATCAGAAATGAGTTCTAATTCAATTCTATCATTCATATTAATACCTCAACATCTTACTTCTCCGTAAACTCTCCGTCTACGACGTCATCGCCTGCGTTTCCTGTTGTTTGTGCGCCTTCTGCTCCTGCTTGAGCTTGTTGCGCTGCTGCAGCTTGTTCGTAGAGTTTAACAGCAAGTCCTTGAGCTTTTTCATTCAAGGCTTCGAGTTTTGCTTTCATTTCGTCCAAGTTGTTGTCTTCTTGCGCTTTCTTAAGGTCATCAAGTGCAGCTTGGGCAGCATCACGTTCTGCATCGAAGCCTTTTCCTTCAGTTTCCTTGATTGTCTTTTCAGTCGCAAAGATTGCTTGGTCTACTTCGTTACGAAGGTCTACTTCTTCTTTACGTTTCTTATCTGCTTCAGCATTTGCTTCTGCATCTTTCATCATGCGGTCGATTTCTTCATCAGTCAAACCTGAGTTAGATTGGATGACAATAGTTTGTTCTTTTTGAGTTCCAAGGTCTTTGGCCTTAACAGACACGATACCGTTCTTGTCGATGTCAAATGTTACTTCGATTTGAGGAATTCCACGAGGTGCAGCCGGGATGTCAGTCAATTGGAAGCGTCCAAGAGTCTTGTTATCTGCTGCCATTGGACGTTCACCTTGAAGAACGTGGATATCAACGGCCGGTTGGTTGTCTGCCGCAGTTGAGAAGACTTGTGATTTAGATGTTGGGATTGTAGTGTTGCGGTCGATGAGTTTTGTGAAGACTCCACCCATTGTTTCGATACCAAGTGACAATGGTGTTACGTCAAGAAGGACAACGTCTTTCACATCACCAGTAATCACACCACCTTGGATGGCAGCACCCATAGCAACAACTTCGTCAGGGTTTACTGATTTGTTTGGTTCTTTACCAGTTTCAGCCTTAACAGCTTCTACAACGGCTGGGATACGAGTTGAACCACCAACAAGGATAACTTCGTCGATATCTGACAAGCTCAAACCTGCATCTGAAAGGGCTTGACGAACTGGAACTTTTGTACGCTCTACAAGATCACGAGTCAAATCGTCAAATTTCGCACGAGTCAAAGTCATTTCCAAGTGAAGAGGTCCAGCCTCACCTGCAGTGATGAATGGCAAGCTGATTTGAGTTGAAGTTACACCAGAAAGGTCTTTCTTAGCTTTTTCAGCTGCATCTTTCAAACGTTGCATTGCCATCTTGTCAGTAGACAAGTCAATACCGTTTTCTTTCTTGAATTCTGCTACCAAGTGATCGATGATTTTTTGGTCAAAGTCGTCACCACCGAGTTTGTTGTCCCCTGCAGTTGACAATACATCGAAGACACCGTCACCCAATTCAAGGATAGATACGTCGAATGTACCACCACCAAGGTCGAATACCAAGATTTTTTCTTCTTTGTCAGTCTTGTCCAAACCGTAAGCAAGAGCTGCTGCAGTTGGTTCGTTGACGATACGTTCTACTTCAAGACCAGCGATTTTACCAGCGTCTTTAGTTGCTTGACGTTGAGCGTCGTTGAAGTAAGCTGGGACTGTGATAACTGCTTTGGTTACTTTTTCACCAAGGTATTCTTCAGCGTAACCTTTCAAGTATTGAAGAATCATAGCTGAGATTTCTTGTGGAGTATATTCTTTTCCATTTGCAGAAACTTTTTCAGAAGTTCCCATCTTAGATTTGATAGAGATAACTGTATCTGGGTTTGTGACTGCTTGACGTTTCGCAGCGTCACCAACAATGATTTCTCCGTTTTTGAATGATACTACAGATGGAGTTGTGCGGTTTCCTTCTGGGTTTGCGATGATTTTGCTTTCAGTTCCTTCAAGAACTGCAACTGCTGAGTTTGTTGTACCTAAGTCAATACCGATAATTTTAGACATGTGTTTTTCTCCTTAAATTTTATATTCTTTCTTTTTGATACTCTTCTTAGGTGGCGACGCCGTCAGAGCTTGACTCGTCAATCTCTTTGACTAAACTTTGAGCCTAAGGTCTCAAAGTTTGCGCAAATAGCGCCACGGCGAAGAGTATCGTCCTTGGTTCGCTTTGCTCACTATTGCAAAGCTGAACAACTTTCTTAACTTTCTTCATAGTTTATTGTCATTTCGGACAAAATTTTTAAGCTCTGTTGCCTAGTTATATACTACTACCATGGCTGGGCGTAGGATGCGGTCATGGAGTTTGTAGCCTTTTTGAAAGACTTGGGCGATGGTATCTGCTGGATGTTCATCATCTGCTGGGAGAGTTTGGATGGCCATATGATAGTTATGGTCAAATTCGCCGTCAGCTGCGATTTCTTCGATTCCTTCTTCTTTCAAAGCGTAAACCAAGCTTTCTTGCACCATCTCCAATCCTTTTTTAACATCGTCTGTCAAACCTTCAACGGCTAGTGCACGTTCTAAGTTGTCGAGCGATGGTAAGATTGCTTTTGCCAGGTCTTGGCTACGATAACGTTGCAAGTTTTGACGTTCTTCATTGGCACGGCGTTGAATATTTTGCATTTCTGCATGAGCGCGAAGGTATTTATTTTCAAACTCATCTGCACGTTCATTTGCCAAGTCCAACTCTGACTTTTCAGGAGTTGTTTCTTCAGTTGTTTCCACAACTTCCTCTTCTTTCATTTCTTCATTTTTTATATCTTGGGCCATTTTCGCCTCCTTTAATGATTTCAATCTTAATGTACTTCGTAATGATTACTGCTGAGGTAGCGGTAAAAATCTGTCAACTTCATCGTCAAAACACGATTGACCACATTGACTTGGTTGACCAATTGCTGGTAATCCAGATTGACCGGACCGATAATTGCCAGAATTCCAAAACCTCGATAAGGAATGAGGAATTTACTGCTAATCACTGCTAGGTTAGCTAGACAGGATTCCTGACTGTCCGCAACACGGACATTTTGCATTTTATCTTCATGCAGACCTTCACGAATCTCTAGAGCCACCTTTTGCGGTTGGTCAAAGAACTGATAGGCTGCTAGATTGGCAAAATTCAAGAGATTGACCTTGCCCGACACCACAATGTTTTCGTTGAACATTTCTTTAAAAATATGTTCAAAGAGATCCATGACATTGTCCGTTGTCGTAAAGTAACGCTGGATAATCTGCGGAATCTCCGTCCGAATCTTGTAGTGAATATCCAGAACGGTATGACCGAGGAAACGTTCCTGAATGATGCTCTTCAATTTCAGCAAATCTTCCTGTAAGAAGTTTCTTGGAATCAGAAATTGACTGGTAACCGTTCGCGACTCGTCTAGGGTAAATACTGCCAAGGCTGTATGTTGCCCCAAAACAACGATATCAAAGGCTGTCAACCGTTGCCTGCTCGGCTCAACATCCAGTGCTACTACCGTACAGCCACTCAGGTCTGTCAGTAGATTAGCAGCCTCTTGCAGAATATCCTCCAGTTTGAAGAATTCCTGATCAAAGGCTTTGACAATCTCGTATACCTCATTTTCAGCCAGTCTGTCAAAAGCAAGCGAGTGTTTCACATAGTACTGAAATCCCGCGACACTTGGCATCCGACCGCTTGAGGTATGAGCCTTCTCAAGCAAACCCTGCTTCTCTAGAGCTGCCATGTCATTACGAATGGTAGCACTACTAGAATTGATAGACTCTTGTAGCGCCTTGGATCCGACAGGTTCGTGCGTTTTGGTAAAGATGTCAATAATCAGATTTAAAATATCCTGCTGACGCTCTGTAACCATCTCATCACTCCTCTCTGTCCGATCGCTTAGCACTCCATACATCCGAGTGCTAACTCATGATTCTATTATACACCCTTAGAAGAGAATGTCAAGACAAAAACTCAAAAAATTAGCACTCTTTTGTCAAGAGTGCTAAAAATCAGTCTGAAGACCTAGAAACTTATTTTTCATCTACTTGGTATTTCCTTTTAAGTCTGAAAAAACCATAGATTAGATAAGAAATTAACCAAGCGTATAAAACGAAAATAATAAAGAAAGACTGAGACAAGTTTTCTCGATACAAACTCATGCAAACAACAAGACCACCTGAAAAAGTGGCTATACAGGAACGAAGTCTAGACCGCATAACTTCCCATCTGAGACCCTTACTCATATAGACTTTCTCCTCTGAAAGTATATCAGAAGTTGGTTTACGAAGAATTGAACAAAAACCTGTTTCTATCAATTCCCAACCGCTATTTCTAAAATCTTGTAGTTCATGCTTATACTTTTTAAGAAATCTAGAATCATAGATATGGTAGATGACATCGTCCGGTTGACATTGGTCAAAATAGAAAAAACCAAAACGACTAGTTCTATATCTCCAACCTTTCAAGTGCATCTCATATAAAAATTCTTCTTCCTTGTCCAAATCAACAATAGTGAAAATCCTAAATTGTACTTTGCTATTCATTGTCTTACCTCCAAATCAGAAAACATACATGGTTTTATTTTTCAGATAATTCTTTCCACTTTTGAAACAAGCTCCAAAAAATATAAGAAATCTGAACCGCAAAAACTATCAATAAAACACAATCTATTATGACAATCAAAAACATTCCCCAACTGAAAGAACTACCTCTACTGATAAACTTTGAGAAAACCGGCAATAGAGCTAAAAATAGAATCAAAATAGGAAGCATCCGCATTATTAAAATCCGTTTGATCATAGCTAACTTCCCTGTAGCGTCATTATAGATTTCAAACTCAGTATCCGATTCAATTTCAGAATGCGCTTTTCTAAAATAGGAAAAACTATTAAAGTCTGTAATATGCTCCCAGCCACAGTCTTTAAATAGTTGTAAATAGGAGGCTCTCTCTGATTTTTTCATGGGATAAAAGTCCAACTGATAAGACACCTGCTCCGGTTGGCACTTTTCAAAAGTATACTTAACCGCAACTACTAAGTTAGAGTAGCTTACTTCCTTAAGTTTCCAGCCCTTAGCATGCATTTCCCCAAGGTATAAGGCCTCTCTATCATAATCTGCAATTGTAGATATCCGATATACAACCTTCTTTTCCATCATACTTCCTCCCGACTGTTTCTATAGAGCCGTTCAATACGTTTCAATTCAATCTCCAAAACCTTTCGTCCCAAATCTGTTATCTGATAGATTTTCCGTTTTTCCTCCTCTCGGACAAAGGAGATCAAGCCATCCTTTTCCATTTTTGACAAGGTTCCATACATAGTTCCAGGACTAATCAAAACTTGTGAATCTGTCATCTCCTTGACCTTTTGTGTAATACTATAACCATGACGTTCCTTTTGTAGACAGAACAAGATATAAAATCCTGTTTCCGTCATCGGAAGGTAAACACGACGAATCTTATCCGTCAATTCCATTTAATCCCACCTCCTATTTAGTTCGATATATCGCACTTCGTTACATAAACTATATCACATCTCGATATAAAATGCAAAAAAAGATCACCCTCAGGCAATCTTTCTTCTATATTAGTAAAGATCTAAATAATTATCAACTTCCCATTGTGAAACAAATGTTGCATAGCTAGCCCACTCGATACGTTTCGCTTCAAGGAAGCTAGTGTAGATATGTTCACCTAGGGCAGCCTTGACCACTTCATCTTCTGTCAAAGCTTTCAAGGCGTTGTGAAGAGTTGATGGAAGATCTGTGATCCCAGCTTCCTTACGCTCTTCTGCTGTCATGATGTAGATATTCTCTTCGATAGGAGCTGGTGCTTCGATTTTGTTTTCAATACCATGCAAACCAACTTCCAAAAGAACAGCCATAGCGATGTATGGGTTTGCCATTGGGTCCACTGAACGCAACTCAAGACGAGTTCCCATACCGCGTGAAGCCGGTACGCGCACAAGTGGCGAACGGTTACGACCAGCCCAAGCAATGTAAACAGGTGCTTCATAACCTGGAACCAAACGTTTGTATGAGTTAACTGTTGGGTTCATGATAGCAGTATAGTTGTAAGCATGCTTGATCAAACCACCAAGAAAATGGTAGGCTGTTTCAGACAACTGCATTCCTTTTGGATCATTTGGATCAAAGAAGGCATTGTTTCCTTCTGCATCAAACAAGGACATATTACAGTGCATACCTGATCCAGCGATACCAAATTTTGGTTTCGCCATAAAGGTTGCGTAAAGACCGTGTTTACGAGCAATGGTTTTAACAACGAGCTTAAAGATTTGAATCTTGTCACAGGCACGGAGGACTTCATCATACTTGAAGTCAATTTCATGTTGTCCAACCGCAACCTCGTGGTGACTCGCTTCTACTTCAAATCCCATTTTAGTCAAGACATTAACGATTTCACGACGCGTATTGTCTGCAAGGTCAGTAGGCGCCAAATCAAAGTAGCCACCCTTGTCATTTACCTCAAGAGTTGGATCGCCATTTTCATCCAGCTTAAAGAGGAAGAATTCTGGTTCTGGACCAAGGTTGAAGGATTTGAATCCTACTTCTTCCATATGACGAAGTGCACGCTTCAGATTACCACGAGGGTCACCTGCAAATGGTTCGCCTTCTGTTGTATAGACATCACAGATCAAACCTGCAACACTTCCATTTTCATCTCCCCAAGGGAAGACTGTCCATGTATCCAAGTCTGGGTACAAGTACATATCTGACTCATTGATACGTACAAAACCTTCAATAGAAGAGCCATCAAACATGGCTTTGTTTGACAAGACCTTATCTAACTGTTCATCTGTAGCAGGAATTTCGACGTTTTTCATGGTTCCCAGAATATCTGAAAACATGAGACGGATAAAGGTAACATTTTTTTCCTTGACTTCACGACGAATATCTGCAGCTGTGATTGGCATGGGTTTTCTCCTTAATATATGACTACTTGCGATTGCCTAACCGCGACCAAAGGGTGACCGTACTGAAGCAAAGCGCCCCTGCTGGAGGAGTTCATTGTGAAGTGCACGACGCACTTCCGTCTGACTCACGGCTTTCTTGGACTTCGCCTCGCGTTCAGCATATTTTTTCTTAATCGCAGCAATATTATGACCTTCAGAGATATAATCTTTGATTTCAAGCAGACGATCCATGTCATTCAACGAATACATGCGACGGTTCCCTTCGTTTCGATCAGGTTTGATCAACTCTTGATCTTCATAATAACGAATCTGACGCGCCGAGAGATCGGTCAACTTCATAACACTGCCGATAGGAAAAACAGCCATATTTCGGCGAAATTCTCTTTCCTTCATTTACAATTTCCTTCTTCCTGTCTATTATAGTCTAAAAAAAGATAAACGTCAACGAATAATGTCATAAAATGTAACATTATTTTCTTTTTTTCTCCCAAAAGAGTTTCAGTTGCTCAATATCATAATTTACAAGGATTGCGACAAAAACTCCCATAAATGTTTCAAATACACGAGCAAATACGTACAAAAATGTTTCTCCGCTTGGTATTGATAGGGTAATGATTAACATAGCCGCTACGCCACCGATAACTCCTGCCTTGTTGTTCATGGCAACATTTGTCATAATGGTTAACATGGTGCAAATCGGAACAACTAGTAAGGTTACCCAAAAGGCTTCTTGAAATAGAGTGTTTAAAAGGAAGAAAACAAGGGCGTAGAAACCTCCGATACTGTTTCCTAGAATGCGTGATGTCCCAAAATGAACACTCTTGTCAAAGCTTTCTCTCAAACTAAAGACTGCTGTCAAAGCCCCAATTTGAAGCCCCTTCCAGCCAAAAAAACCAAAAATCAAGAGAACTATAAATACAGCAATCCCTGTTTTGAAGGTTCGCATACCAAGCTTGAACTGTGACTTATCAAATTTATATTTTTTAAAATAACTCATAATCTCAACTTTCTACTACCATTTTAACATAAATTAGTTGATTTTATGAGTGAAAATCAATAGGAAGCGTTTTTAATTTAGGGCTATAAAAAAGAGGAAACAGAGTTCCTCTTTTCTATTTAAATTCAGAGCTTAGTTACTTTCGTCTTCTTTACGTTTCAACTGACCAAGTCCTAAAACTCCTACTAAAGCTGCTAGACCAAGATATGGCATGTAGCTTGAATCATTTGTACCTGTTTGAGGTAGAGTAGGGTTACCTTTTGGATTTGGAGTAGGAGTTGTTGGCTCCCCTGGTTTCTTAGGTTCTGGCGTTGTCGTGCGAACTGTGTTTGAAGCGTAAGCAACTTTATTCACAGTATTTACATAGGTATTTTCAAAGGTTCCGACAGCAATTCGTTTCATTTGAATATAAGTCTCAGCTTGGAATGGAGAATCCAACTGAATCTCTTGAAGGAATTCTTCCTTGAAGCGAATGGTAATCATTCCCTTATCTTTATCATGTTCAACCTGTGTTTCAGCTGTTAAGTCTGTCCCTGCCTTGATAACACGACCGTCTTTCAATCGGATATCAACCTTGGCAAGAACTTTATAATTTCCAGTGTATTGATCACCTTTTTGGTCATAATCATCTACAAAACTATAGTCATTTAAGTCCTCAGAATGATTTTGTGGAATCAAACCACCAATTAAACGATAATTGAAGTACTGGTTCAACGGAATTGTTTGGCCATCGATATTGTCACTGCTTGGATCCATACTGATTGTCACATCTTTTTTAGGTGTGATTTTCGGTACATTATTGACAACTACTTCTGTAGCATAGCCATTTCCAAAATCAATTTGGTAGGCTTTGTTTTCATACTTACCACCCGTTTGACCAAATTCAGGTTTAACTGTCATCGGATCTGTGATGAGCAATGATTTTCCTGCTGCTACATAGTTCTTGTAGAATTCGGCTGGATTATCAGCTGAGAAGAGTTGGAAAGCACCTTTAACAGTGATGTTTGCTTTCTTCAACAGATCTTGAACCTTCTTAGGCGCAGCTTCTAAACTATCAAACTGTTGAACACTGATACCTGATACAAGGTTGCCTTCTAGATCACGAATCTTAACCAATTCTGGTTGAAGGGTTAAGGCTTCTTCTGGATAATCATCAACATAGTAGAAACCATTTTGAATCGCTTCTTTAGAAGATTTATCTCCCTTGTATTGGTCCAAATCCCATGTGAGTTCATAGTAGTTCGTTGAACCAGCTAGAACTTCTTTGCCATCAATATTCACACCTTGCTTGTTCTTGTTAACTTTCAAAGGCTTGATGTAGTTGTTATTTGGATTGTCAGGATCATTTGGTTTACCTGGAGTCGTTACACGAACAATATTTGACTTGACACCGTAGGCATCGTTGACTGTCAAGGTAAAGTTATTTGTATAAGTCGCCCCATCATTCAAGACACGACCAACAACAGTTGGATATAGAGTCTCAAAGGATTTTGTCAAATCTGCATTGAAAGCAGCCAAGGTCTCCTCAGTAGCCTTAAAGGTTACAGTGTGACTAGCTTTGTCATAGCTTGTTTCAAAACCTTTGCTTGCAGCCTTAGTCGCTTCCAAATCAAACTGATAGCCAGTTGGAAGTGGATCTACCAATACAAACGAAGTTGTTTTTGGACGCCCTGCAGTTAAAGCTTCCGTTTTCAGCTCAAACTTCACTACAGACTGCTTAGCAACGAGAGTACGGTCGATATCTACTCCATCCTCATTTTTAATTTCTTTATTAATCTGAGGTTGTGCAAAAAGACGATTGTAATGGAAGTGAACTGTTGGCACCGCTGGTGGTGTTGGCAACTGCTTAGGAGTTGGTGCTACCGGCGGAGTTGGCAATGGATCATAATTTGGCTCTTCTGGTTTTGATGGCTCTGGTTGATCTGGAGTTTTTACCGGTGGTGTTGGCTCATTTTCATAGCTTGGTGCTACTGGAGCTGGTTCCAATGGTTTCTCTGTCTCATATGTTGGCTCTTCTGGTTTTGATGGCTCCGGTTGATCTGGAGTTTTTACCGGTGGAGTTGGCTCATTTTCGTAGTTTGGTGCTACTGGAGCTGGTTCCAATGGTTTCTCTGTCTCATATGTTGGCTCTTCTGGTTTTGATGGCTCCGGTTGATCTGGAGTTTTTACCGGTGGAGTTGGCTCATTTTCGTAGTTTGGTACTACTGGAGCTGGTTCCAATGGTTTCTCTGTCTCATAAGTAGGTGCTTGTGGAGCAGTCGGTTCTACTGGCGGAGTTGGTTTTTCTTTTGTAATTTTCGGAACGTTGACCGCACGAATTTTACCATTGAGTGAGTACCAGATGTTTGGTCTTTTACCTGTATCAACCGCCATAACTGGATCAGAAGGAACTACTAGGGTAGCAGAAATAGCACCAACAGTAACATGATTCGTAGGGCCAGACATACTAATAGCTCCCGCACCGTACCAAGAGTTTGGTGCATCTGATGAATCCCAACCTGAACCAGGTTGACCATTTGGATACATAGTCCAACGAGATCCACCTTGGTCTTTTTTAAAGTTCAAGGTTTCTGTGGCATAAATCTTTCCGTCTTTTTCTCCAACAGATGAACCGGAAATTTTAATAAAGTTACCAGTGTAATCCTTGGCCATCTCAATAGAATTATTTTCTCTATTTAGAGATGCAACTGAAAGAAGGGCATTGTCAAAATTAATTGGTTGGTCATTTTCATCATAGAAGGTAAATTCATTTTTAATGAAAATTGAAGTCCCTTTTTCAACATCACCAGTGTAAGCAGAAGCAAAGACACCCAAAGTTGGGTCACTAAAGATTCCCAACCAAACTTTTCCACTAGGATTTTTAAATTGAGAAGAAGGATCTACAGTATATTTGTAAACAATCTTGGAAATCTTTTTACCATTGTAGTATGAATTTTGAAGGTTGGTATAAGTTGCAGTTACGCTTTGCCCACGTTCTAGAAGAACAGAGCCCCATTTAACTTCTGTTTTATTCCCTACATTGGTGGTCCAGTCAGATTTGTCTCCAATATTACCATACAATTCCACCGAAGAAGCGGTAGCACCGTTTTCCAAGTTCTTGACATTTAGATTGTCTAACTGAAGATTTTTCTTGCCATATTGGACTGTGTCTTTCTTAAAGGCTTCATCAACTGCTGCTGCAGTGAGAAGTTTTCCTTCTGTTTTAAGATCAAGTTGAGCATTCGGTTCTAAATCGTAAACCAAGCTCTGAGCAGATGGCTTAGACAAGTAACCATCTTGATCTTTATTATTTTCAAGTTCTACAAGGGCCGCCTTAATTTTAGCCTGCTCATCTTTATAAGCCTGCAACTTAGCCGGATACTCAGCCAACTCTTTTTTATATTTGGCAAGATCAGCTTCATATTTAGCTAATTTTGCTTCATAGTCAGTTTTAGCCGCGGCATTCCGTTGCTTGATTTCTTCGTTTTCAGCTTGGAGCGCTGCATTTTTAGCTGTGTTTTCTTCAACAGCCTTCTCATAAGCTGCTTTAGCATCAGCATTTGCCTTTTGAACACGAGCTAGTTCTGTCTGATAAGCCGCTAACTTAGTTTGGTAGTCTGTTTCGTTAGCTGCATTCGCTTGTTTGACTGCTGCCAAGTCTTTTTCGTATTGTGCTATTTTAGCCTCATAAGTTGCCTTGGCTGTTTCATTTCGTTGTTTAATAGCTTCATTTTCAGCTTGGATAGCATTGTTTTTAGCTGTGTTTTCTTCAACAGCTTTTTCATAGGCTACTTTTGCATCAGAATTAGCCTTTTGAACACGTGCCAATTCTGTTTGATAAGCTGCTAATTTAGCTTGATAATCAGCATCATTATCCTCTTTAGCTTTCTTAATAGCTGCAAGGTCTGCTTCATACTGCTTCATCGCTGCTTCATAATTCGCTTTTGCAGTTTCATTACGCTGTTTAATCGCTTCATTTTCAGCTTTAAGCGCTTCGTTTTTAGCTGTGTTTTCTTTTACTGCTTTATCATAAGCCTCTTTAGCTTCAGCATTAGCTTTTTGTACTCGAGCTAATTCTGTCTGGTAAGCTGAAAGTTTATTTTGATAATCCTGTTGACTATCTTCATTTGCTTTTTTGACAGTTGCTAAATCTTTTTGATATTGTGCTAGCTTAGCCTCATATTCTGCTTTAGCTGTTGCATTGGCAGTGTTGATTTTTTCAACTTCTTCTTGATGACTTTTTAGATCTTTTTGATACTTGTCATCCGCTGCTTTGTTTTCAGCATTGACTTTATCTGTTTCAGCCTGATGAGCTGCGACTTCTTTTTTATATGCTTCAGTTGTTGTCTTTACTTCTTCAGCCTGTTTAGCATAGTCGCTTTTAATCTCATCTTGTTTTTGAGCATTCTCTGTAGCAGTTGTGGCTGTTCCTTTGTCTTTTGTTTCATCTTGAACTACCTTAACTCCTGCAGATTTTGCATCGGCAACTGCTTTATCCAAATCAGTTGATGATACTTCTACTGGCAAAGCTGAGTCTTTAGAACCAGCCTTTGCTTGGCTTTCTTTGGCAACTTGGCTCATTTCCCCCTGAGCTTCAGGTAGATTTGTGGCTGGGTTTCCTGTAGTAGCTACCTCAACTGTACTTGTACTAGTTGTCTCTGTAACTTCATCAGCAAATACTGCTTTGTCTGCAAAAGCAATCAAAGCAGTTCCTAAAACAGCACCACACAAAGTTTTCGCAACTTTGCTTTTACGAAATCCATAGACTTCTTTTTTATTTTTCATTTTAATCCCTTTCCTTATCTAAATTTAGTCGTTACTTCTTATACTAGCACTTTACAAGGCAGGATGCAAATATTTACTCTTTTTTCTTTTTATTTATAGAATAATTCTACATATTTATAAATTAAATTAAAAAGAAGATGGTCATACCATCTTCTTTTAGTTAAACTATTTATTTTTCAGTCAAAGCTGCCAATCCTGGAAGAACTTTACCTTCAAGAAGTTCCATTGATGCTCCACCACCAGTAGAGATCCATGAGAACTTGTCTGCACGACCAAGGTTGATTGCTGCTGCAGCTGAGTCACCACCACCGATGATTGATTTCACACCTGGTTGTTTTACGATAGCGTCCATCACACCGATTGTACCAGCTTGGAAGTCTGGGTTTTCAAATACACCCATAGGTCCGTTCCATACAACTGTTTTGGCACCAGTCAAAGCTTCGTCAAATTTAGCGATAGATTTTGGACCGATATCCAAACCAAGGAAACCTGGGTCTACTGCTTCACCCTCAGTGTCTTTCACTTCAGTGTAGTCCGCAAATGCGTTTGCTTCTTTTGAGTCAACTGGCAAGATCAATTTACCGTTTGCTTTTTCAAGAAGAGCTTTCGCAACATCCAATTTGTCTTCTTCTACAAGTGAGTTACCGATTTCGATACCTTGTGCTTTGTAGAATGTGTAAGTCATCCCACCACCGATAAGAACTTTATCAGCTTTTTCAAGCAAGTTTTCGATAACACCGATCTTGTCTGAAACTTTTGAACCACCAAGAATCGCTACGAATGGACGTTCTGGAGCTTCAACTGCTTCTTGGATGTAGGCAATTTCGTTTTCAAGAAGGAATCCAGCAACTGCTTTTTCAACGTTTGCTGAGATACCAACGTTAGATGCGTGTGCACGGTGAGCTGTACCAAATGCATCGTTTACGAAGATACCATCTCCAAGTGATGCCCAGTATTTACCAAGTTCAGGATCATTTTTAGATTCTTTCTTGCCGTCAACATCTTCGAAACGAGTGTTTTCAACCAAGAGAACTTGTCCATCTTCAAGAGCATTAACAGCGGCTTCCAATTCAGCACCACGTGTAACACCTGGGATAAATTTAACTTCTTGTCCCAATTTAGCAGCCAAGTCAGCAGCTACAGGAGCAAGTGATTTACCTTCTTTGTCTGCTTCTTCTTTTACACGTCCAAGGTGAGAGAAGAGGATTGCACGTCCACCTTGTTCAAGGATGTACTTGATAGTTGGAAGAGCTGCAGTGATACGGTTGTCATTGGTAATCACGCCATCTTTAACAGGTACGTTGAAGTCAACACGAACGAGAACTTTTTTCCCTTTCAAGTCAACGTCTTTAACAGTCAATTTTGCCATTAGATATGACTCCTTCTTTTTTTATACGTGTTAATTATATCACAAAATCCGCAAAAGAGATAGAAAAACCCTAAACTTTTCTTGTTCATTCTTGCAACTAAAACTAATATTTTTTATAATATAAGCTAGAAAAACCTTGCAAAACAACTCATTTACTCATTCTTTCACTGATTTCTACTAGTTAAAACAAGGCCTGACTAATCTACAGTCAAACCTTGTTTTTTATTTTTATGAGAAAATCCAAGATTCGTAAATCCGATTAGTCTTCTCTCCTCTTTTTAGAGAGCAAGCCGTAGCCACTCATTACTCCGAGGAGTCCCAGCGCTACTAGACTAGCATCTCTTGTCGCTCCCATATTTGGCAGCTCTTTACTTACTTCTTCAACTTTTGCTGGTGCTGCTGAAAGAGCTTGATCCCTTGTTTGTGAGACTTGATCCTCTTTCGTTCCTACTTCAACAATTTCTGGAAGGGCTTCCTTGAGAACTTCAGTTGAAAGAAGAGTGCGTTTGCCTTGGGCATCCACCTCTACAAAGTGACGAACTTGGCCTTCCACACCTGCTTGAACTAGCTGACGTTGACCTTTCAGAAGGCTTGCATTTGGTCGTTCTTGACGTTCGAAGGCCATTGTAGCCTCTTCAACTTCCAGTTTCGGAGTTGCTAGAACTAAATCTTTCACACCTTCAGCTGGTTGGTTGCTTGACAGAACTTTCGTTCCTACTTCAACAATTTCTGGAAGAGCTTCCTTGACTACCTCAGTCGAACGAAGAGTGCGTTTGCCCTGAGCATCAACTTCTACAAAGTGACGAATTTGACCTTCAACTCCAGCTTGCACTAGCTGCCGTTGGCCTTTGAGAAGTTCGGCGTTTTGTCTCTCCTGACGTTCAAAGGCTGTTGTTTCAGTTTCAATAACTAGTTCAGGGAGGGCCTCGACCGTTGGAGCCACTTCATTTGGATCCATGCTACCAACATGGTGACTTTCTTCTGCAGGAGCTAGTTTCTTATTCAGCTTTTCTTTCATGTCCGCAAAAGCTTGTGGAGTTGGCATCTCTGAAGCCAACAAAGTTTCTGCCTGTTCAATCAACTCCGCTTTAGGATCTTTTTCACGGACGGATTCGAGCAAGCCTTCCAATTCTTCTCTAGCAGTCTGATAACTTTGATTTCCATCCAGGTCTGTCCCTGCTTGTTTCAACTCATTCAAAGCTTTGTTGACCTCTTCTTGACTGGCATCATGGTTTTCTGCTACAGCTTTCGCTGCATTGAGCTTCTCTACTAGTGCTGTTTGTTTGTCCTCGCTTGAGAAGGTGTAGGCAAGGGTTGACTGACGGCCTTGGGCAGCAGTGATTTCTTGTTTGAGGTACTCATCATTGACTGCAGCCTTTGGAGAAACCAAGACATCAAACTCAGCGGTGTGCCCCTTGTAATGCAAGGTCAAGGTCTGACGACCAGTCTTTTGAGCATCGTAGCCCGTAATTTCAACACCTTGATCTGTGAAGGCATGACTTTCTTCTGTCTCATCATCATAGAGAACGCCGAAGCGACCTTCTGCAAGATCCAGTTGCTCTCCTACTAGATAGTCTGTTTTCGGTTTCTGAGTAATATACAGACCTGCTACTTCCTTTGGTTTTCCTTCATCTTGACCAGTCACTTGTACCTTCAAGTCACCGCTTACTGGAAGTCCAAGATAGCTAACTGTGAGCTTTTGTTCCCCTTTTTGATGAGCGTTGTAGCCAGATACTGTCACACCTGAGTGAGTAAGGTTAATCAGCTCGTCTGCTTGTCCCCCTTCGTATTGAACACGGAGAGTGCCGCCTCTAAGGTCCAGTTTTTCTCCCTCTTTATAAACTGTCTTCTTAGGCCCTTTTTCAAGGCTAACTGTAGCAATTTTTCTTTCATCCTGCGGAATCGCTACTGCCAAGGTGTTACTGATTTCTTTACCAGGTAGTTGGGTACGATAGTATAGGAGATTTGGTTGCTTGTCAAAGGCCAATGGTGCAGTTGCCAGGTCGCCACCAGTTTCAGTCTTCAAGGTTGCAATTGGTGTTTGTGAGTCTGCCTTGTCGTAAACGGTGATAGTTGCACCCGCTGGAACATCAGAGAAGCCTAGTTGAACTTGATGGTTTCCAAGTGAACGGGCAGCTACCTTAGCCATTGGAATATTTTGGCTTTCTGTATCCAAGGTTTCGTACATCTTCCAATTGTAGATACGAATGGCTTTCCAAGGCGTCCCATTATCTGAAGTGATAACTTTTAGGCGCCAGTCTTGGGCAGTAATTGGTTTGTCAAGAGTGATATCCGTAACGTGCGCTTTGTTGCCACGGACTTCTTTAGCTAGTTTCCACTCACCGTCTGTATCCTTGTAGTAAAGATCAAAGTCTTTGGTATTCATCAAACCATCGTTAACAGACTCACCACCGGCTCCTGCATGATCCATAACCCATCTAACAACGGTACGTGGCTTGGTCAAACGAATATCCACACTACCGCTCAACTGAGCTGAAGACCACTTATCTGACAAGCTAGTAATGGTACCGTTCAACATACCTTCAATGCCTTCTCCACCTTCAGTATTTGGGAAAGTGCTACCTATGACCTTTGCACCTGGAACGATATTTTCAGCTAAAGGTCTTGGGAGGGTCGTATCCTGAACTGTCATGCCCCAGTTGAATGACGCAGTTGCAGCCTCAGAACGGAGTCCATTTTTACCAACTGCAACGACTTTCAATTCCTGAGTCGTACCAGTCGCATTAGCAGAACGGCTAACTTTTGGCAAGTAGATGGTTGAAGCAGATGAACCCGTCAACAAACGCCAGTTATCCCCATCTTTTTCGTAAACTTCATAGAAATCCGCATCTTGGTTACCCGAAAATTGAACCACTGCTTCAGCTTCTTGGGCATTCTTAAGAGATTGCTTCACCACAGAGAGACCTGTAGGTGCTTGTGGCGCTTGGTGATTATCCGTGATAGTTAATTGTCCTAGGTTGAACTGATAATCTTTTACAGCCCCTTCATGTTCGAAGAAGAGTTTGACTGCATAGATGGTTTTACCTGCTAGTGAGCTAAGGTCAAATTCTTCATTCTTCCAGTCATCAGAGAGAGTTAGTTCTTTCCATGCCTCTGCATCCTCAAATTTGTAATCTGGAGTCGTAGAGAAGGCCATATAAACTTTCGAGCCTTTTCCTCCCTTGTGGGCAACCCGAAGTTTGGTTTTCTCCGTTACTTCTAGTTTGGTAGAATACAAATTCACATCTTGGTCCGTCTTACCAGCTACATCACCTGAGAATTTAAGAGAATTTCCGCCATTGTAGGCATCTGTAAAGTCATATTCTGCACGAAGTTTTTCCCCCGTTGAAGTCTGCCACCAGCGCCATGTTGGCAAGACACCTGAAACCGAACGGTAGTTCCACTCAGAATCCTTAGAAACTTTACCGTCTACAAACCACTTTCTACCATGACCTGTATTAAAAGAGGTAGTGAAGGTGCGTCCTACTGCTGGTGTGCGGTCCGCAACTAAATTGGCAATTCCATACCACTCTTTATCTCCTGGTTTTTGAGCCGTTGGATCTCCTTGGTAACCTGTGAAGAAGATGTCTTCGTTCTTATGGTAGTCTTCACCTGTTTTTCCTAGACTAGTAATCGTATCCGGTGCAAAAAGTCCAAGTGACAAGCGCAACTTGCCTTTTTCATCTAAAAGAGCATCCCAGTTGACCTTGGTCTTATATGAACCACCTTGTTGCAATTCCAAGCCTGCAAAGACATCATACTGGCTACGTTCTAGCCATTTGGCCATCTCTACGGAGTGGTCATTCTTTTCCTTGTTCCAGTTGAAATTGGCAAAAAATTGATCTGCAGGGACTTTGTCTCCTTCTTTTTGCATGAACTGGTAGTTGTAATCACCTAGACCATCTTCGTGGTAACGACCATATTTGTAGGTCATGGCATCGTACCAAGCATACTTGATTGGGTGGTTGACCTTAGCTGCATATTCTTTTGTATAGAGCATGAATTGGCGCATTTTTTCACCAAGAGGTGCTACCAATTCCCCCGTTGTTTCCTGATTAATGAAGTAACCATCAAAGCCATAGTACTTAGCAAGATCGACAAGCTTTCGTGCGATAGGGAAGGTGCCATCTGCATCTTGTTTCAAGGCAGCTGCAAATTTCTCTTGGTCGGCAATGCTGTTTGACCAGTTGAAGAAGAGGGTTCCATAAACGGGAACTCCGTTGCGGTGCCCTGCATCAATGACATCTGGAGTTGGAACTAGACCTTCCCAGAAGACCATTGAATCCAAGTATTGCCAGTAGTCAAAAGCGTAGGCCTTGAATTCTTCTCCACCAACAGAAGCGTGGTCTTTGGCCTTTGAGTTGGTATTTGCTAGCGCCTGAACTTTAGCTCTTCTGCTTGCTTTTTCGTTAACCAACTGGCCTCTATGGCGCTTGGCGAGTTCAACTGAGGAACGGTTGATGGAATCATCCTCACGCGCACGCGGTTCCCATTTCAACAAATCTTCCCAAGTATCAAATTTGATTTCTTTTGGTCGGAGACTCTTTTCTTCATTTTTAGGAACGTCTGCTAGAGTCGGTTTGTCGACTTTCTTCTCAGCCGCTTGAGGAGCTTCCTCTGGTTTGACTTCTTCTTTATCAGTTGGTTGAGCAGGTTTTTCAGCTTTATCTGCCGGAGCGGGTTTTGCCTCTTCTTTTTCATTGACCAAATCAGCTATTGCTGGAGTGTTTTCTGAAATTGGTTGCTCAGCTACTTTGTTCTCTGTTTCCGATAATTGTTTTTCGATAGCTGCAGTATCTGGATTAGTTGTCTCACTAGCGCTTGTAGCTTGAGCGCTCGTATTAGCAGCTACTTCAGGAACAGCGACCTGTTCAGCAAGAGCTGGGCTTGCGAATAGAGCTGAACCAATCATCAAGGAACAAGCCCCGATTGACAGCTTACGAATACTGTAACGGCAACGTTTTTCAAAAAATAGATCTTTCATCTTATCCTCCTAATAAAATATAAAGTAAGCGCTTTACTTTTTGATAAAAAGTAACTGTTCTCAGTGCACACCACCAGAACAGGATCATCTTCATTTTATCCTATATGAAAGCGATGTCAATCTATTTAACATAAAAACTATAACTAGGATAATAATCAGTAAAATTTGGACACAATCCTATAAATCATCTATCTTAAAGGGAATCTATCTCTCATTTTACAAGAAAGTTCTTGTTTCTTATGAAAATTTCAGCTAAACACTTGTGAGATTTACTTTTATCCTTTAAAATAGAATAGGAGAAATTCCGTTATTATTTTCCGGAGGAAAAAGAAATGTCCATTAATTGGCAGGAAATTTTATTTCACTTTTTAGGAGGTCTAGGACTGTTTTTATACAGTATCAAGACCATGGGAGACGGTTTGCAACAAGCTGCTGGAGATCGCCTTCGTTTTTACATTGACAAGTACACTAGCAATCCCTTTTTAGGCGTTCTAGTCGGAATCGTCGTGACTGCCCTGATTCAGTCAAGTACAGGGGTTACAGTTATCACGGTTGGGCTGGTCAGCGCTAGTCTTCTCACTCTTAGACAGGCTATCGGAATTATCATGGGAGCCAACATCGGAACCACCGTTACTTCCTTTATCATCGGTTTCAAGCTTGGCGAGTATGCTTTACCCTTGATTTTCCTTGGAACCATGTTCCTCTTCTTCACAAAAAACAGAACAGCAAACAATATCGGGCGCATCCTGTTTGGTGTTGGGGGAATCTTCTACGCCCTTAACCTCATCAGTGCCGGTATGAGCCCACTTAAAGATTTACCACAATTCAAGGAATATATGGTAACCTTGGGACAAAATCCTATTTTAGGAGTGGTAGCTGGTGCAGTGATTACCGTCCTCATCCAGGCTTCCTCGGCTACAATCGGGATTCTGCAAGGCCTCTATGCAGGTGGGTTCCTTGACCTTAAAGGTTCACTACCAGTTCTCTTCGGGGATAATATCGGGACAACCCTAACAGTTATCATCGCAGCAGCTGGAGCCAATGTCTCTGCAAAGCGCGTTGCGGCAACCCACGTTACCTTTAACGTTTTAGGGACTATTCTTTGCTTAATCTTATTAGGCCCCTTTACTGCTATGATCGAGTACTTCCAGGCACTCCTTCACCTCTCACCTGAGATGACCATCGCCTTCTCTCACGGTGCCTTTAACGTAAGTAACACCATTGTACAATTTCCGTTCATCGGAGCCTTGGCCTACTTTGTAACCAAGCTCATCCCTGGTGAAGACGAGGTTGTCAAGTACGAGCCCCTCTATCTCGACGAGCAACTTATCCAGCAATCTCCTTCTATCGCTCTAGGAAATGCCAAAAAAGAACTTTTGCACTTAGGAAACTATGCAGCCAAAGCTTTTGACCTTTCTTATACCTATATCATCGGTTTGGATGAAAAGGTAGCTGAAAAAGGGCACAAGACAGAGGAAGCCATCAACACCATCGATGAAAAACTCACTCGTTACCTCATCAGACTCTCAAGCGAATCCTTGAGCCAAAAGGAAAGTGAAGTGTTGACTAACATTCTGGATTCATCTCGTGATTTGGAACGGATTGGGGACCACGCAGAAGCTCTTCTCAACCTAACAGACTACCTCCAACGTAAGAATGTTCAGTTTTCTGATGCTGCTTTAGAGGAATTAGCTGAGATTTATCAAGCAACAACTGCATTTATCAAGGATGCCCTTGATAGTGTAGAAAACAATGATATTGAAAAAGCTCAAAATCTGATTGAACGCCATAAAGAAATTAACAATATGGAACGCGTTCTCAGAAAGACTCACATCAAACGCCTTAACAAAGGTGAGTGTTCTACACAAGCTGGAGTCAACTTTATCGACATCATTTCCCACTACACTCGTGTGTCTGACCATGCTATGAATCTAGCCGAAAAGGTCATTGCTGAACAAATCTAATACTCTTCGAAAATCTCTTCAAACCACGTCAACGTCGCCTTGCCGTAGGTATGGTTACTGACTTCGTCAGTTTCATCTACAACCTCAAAACCATGTTTTGAGCAACCTGCGGTTAGTTTCCTAGTTTGCTCTTTGATTTTCATTGAGTATAAGTGCCAAGAAGCTATCCTGAATGGGATGGCTTTTTCATTTCCTCATCAAAAATGTTTTTTCTGACATATAAAAAATGCTTTGATTCCATTGTGAATCAAAGCATTTTAAATAGCTCTCCAAACATAATAGCAGAAACCGCGGTTCCTCTGTACTTAGCTTCTTCCCTTTTGATAAAGCGAGCCAAGTTGATCAACTCAGGTGCTGGGTGTTTGGGATTGATGAGCAATTCACGGGTGACTAGTCCTGAGAGACGGACTGCTAGTAACTGCTCATTTGTAGTAGGCAGTTTCTTAGCAGTCTCTAGGAGAGCAGCGACTAAATCGTCACTCAAGCCCTGACGGGCATGGTTGTAGAGGTCTTTTATAAGGCTTTCTAGATTTGCTTCTGCCATTTCGCGCACCTCTCTTATTCTTTAATAATTTTTAATCAAATCAACTGTTGAACGATCTAATTTTTTCACTAAGGCTTGCAAGAAAGCTTGAGCTTCTAGGAAGTCATCCATCGCGTAGAGAGTTTGGTGAGAGTGGATATAACGAGCGCAGACACCGATGGTTGTTGATGGGACACCACCATTTTTCAGATGAGCTGCTCCAGCGTCCGTTCCACCTTTTCCACAGTAGTATTGGTACTTGATACCTGCTTCTTCAGCCGTTGTCAAAAGGAAATCCTTCATACCTGGGAGGAGCAAGTGACCTGGATCATAGAAACGAATCAAAGTTCCATCCCCAATCTTGCCTTGACCACCATAAACAT
Organism: Streptococcus sp. 27098_8_23; assembly: GCF_041432195.1. Lineage (GTDB taxonomy): Bacteria > Bacillota > Bacilli > Lactobacillales > Streptococcaceae > Streptococcus. Next base: position 70,494 of record NZ_JAPVZF010000005.1, read on the forward strand.
CACCAGCAGGTGAACAGTCAACTGCCAGAAAGACTTCTGGGTCAAACTTAGTTGTAGAAGTATGAGCGCCACGAAGCCCAACTTCTTCTTGGACGTTAGAGCCAAGATAGAGTTCATTTCCGAGTTTTTGACCTGACAAAGCTTCTGCTAGCTCACTAACCATAAGAACACCGTAGCGGTTGTCCCAAGCTTTTGAAATGATATTTTTTTCATTGGCTGTCAAGATAGCGGAACTATCAGGGACAATCGTGTCACCCGGACGGATACCAAAACTTTCTGCCTCAGCCTTGTCTGCAAACCCACCATCAAAAATGATATCAGAGATAGCTGGCATGGTTGGTCCACCTGTTCCACGAGTCAAATGTGGAGGAACAGAACCTGAGATCACTGGAATTTCACGACCGTCACGAGTAAAGAGTTTAAAGCGTTGGCTGCTGACCACCATAGGGTTCCAGCCACCGATTTCAACCACACGGAAGGTTCCGTCTGGCTTAATCTCACTGACCATAAAACCAACTTCGTCCATGTGAGAAGCGACCAAAACACGCGGTGCATCGGCATCTTCTGAATGCTTGATACCAAAAATACCGCCCAAGCCATCTGTCACTACTTCATCCACATGCGGTGTTAACTTCTCACGAAGATAAGTCCGGACAGGCGCTTCATGACCTGAGATCGCAGCAAGTTCTGTTACTTCTTTGATTTTTGAAAATAATGTTGTCATATCAGTTCCTTCTTTCTGTCCTCCATTTTACCACTTTTTATAGGAGAAGGATAGTGGGAAGGTGGATTGGTTTTTACTCAGTTTTCCAATAAAAGAGAGGGGCAGATGTAATTTCAGAAATTTTTCTTTCTTTTTACATTAAATTGTCAGAAAATTTATTGACAGATTAAAAAAATCGTGTTACATTATCTCCAAGGGTATTTTTATACCAAATCTACACGAAAGGACGAGGTATGAAACTCTCTCATATTTTAACAGGCTTACTTCTACTCCTGGTCTTTCTCTCCATTACCATTGGAACCAGTGATTTTTCTTGGGAAAAATTCTTTGCTTTTGACCAACAGACCTGGCTTCTCTTTCAAGAGTCGCGTCTTCCAAGAACCATCAGTATTCTCCTTGCAGCCTCTAGCATGAGCATGGCAGGACTCCTCATGCAGACCATTACTCAAAATCAATTTGCTGCTCCGAGTACAGTTGGCACGACAGAAGCAGCCAAACTGGGAATGGTGTTGAGCCTCTTTGTCTTTCCGTCTGCAAGTCTGACCCAAAAGATGCTCTTTGCTTTTGGCTCATCCATCTTATTTACCCTCTTCTTCTTGGCCTTTATGACTATTTTTTCTATAAAGGAAAGGTGGATGTTGCCCTTGATCGGGATCATCTATAGTGGGATTATCGGTTCTATCACAGAAGTTATCGCCTATCGTTTCAATCTGGTTCAGAGTATGACAGCTTGGACCCAGGGTTCCTTCTCCATGATTCAGACCCATCAGTATGAGTGGCTCTTCTTAGGCCTCATCATCCTGATAACCGTTTGGAAATTATCCCAAACCTTTACCATCATGAATCTGGGCAAGGAAACCAGTGAAAGTTTGGGGATTTCTTACTCCCTACTTGAAAAACTGGCCCTCTTTCTAGTCGCGCTAACGACAAGTGTCACCATGATTACCGTGGGTACCTTGCCATTTCTCGGGGTCATCGTTCCCAATCTTGTCCGCAAGCACTATGGAGATAATCTGAGCCAAACCAAACTCGTCGTCGCTCTAGTCGGTGCCAATCTGGTTCTTGCCTGCGACATCCTCTCTCGAGTCTTGATTCGGCCCTATGAGCTGTCTGTCAGTCTCTTGCTAGGAATCATCGGTAGCCTCGTCTTTATCCTACTTCTATGGAGAGGGGGACAAAAAGATGCCGTTTAAAAGCAAACATACCAAGCTCTTTTGCCTTCTCATTATTCTGGCCATCGGAGCTTGTCTCCTCTACTTTTGGCCCTTCACCCATCTGTCTGCCTTTGCCTGGAAGTTGCGTTCCCAAAAAATCATCGTTTATCTCTTGGTAGCCATCGCGACAGGGATTTCGACCATTAGTTTTCAAACCCTGACGGAAAATCGCTTTCTGACACCAAGTATTTTGGGAATCGAATCCTTCTATGTCTTGTTACAAACCCTGCTACTGATATTTGAAAGCAAATTTCTACAGCTTGGAAAGTCTCCTGTCTTAGAATTTCTAGTCTTGCTTCTGCTTCAATCCCTCTTTTTTCTCGCCTTACAAGGCTACTTGAAAACGCTGATGAAGCAAGATCTGGTCTTCATTCTGCTAATCTGCCTAGCGCTCGGAAGTCTCTTTCGAAATATCAGTACCTTCCTACAAGTTCTGATGGATCCAAATGAATACGATAAACTGCAGAACAGTCTCTTTGCCTCCTTTCAACATCTCAACACTTCCATCCTAGCCATCGGTTCTCTGATCATCCTCGCCTTGACAATCTTTTTCTTTCGAAAAGCAGTCGTTCTGGATGTCTTGCACCTGCAAAGAGAAACGGCTCAGATACTTGGACTCGATGTTGAAAAAGAACAGAGAGAACTCCTCTGGGGCATCATGCTCTTGACCTCAACAGCCACTGCCTTGGTAGGGCCTATGGCCTTCTTCGGCTTTATGCTGGCCAATCTCACTTACCTGATTGTCAAAGATTATCGGCACAAGTTGCTCTTTATCCTAGCCATTCTAATTGGATTTATTAGCTTAACCTTGGGGCAAGCCCTCATCGAACGAGTCTTTGCGCTGGAAATTCGCATCAGCATGATCATTGAGAGTGTGGGTGGCTTCTTATTCTTTATCTTACTATACAGGAGGGCGCGTCGGTGAAACTGGAAAACATTGACAAATCCATTCAAAAACAGGATATTTTGCAAGACATTTCGCTTGAAGTCAGTCCTCAGAAACTGACAGCCTTCATTGGTCCAAATGGTGCTGGAAAATCAACTCTCCTCTCCATTATGAGCAGACTGACCAAGAAAGATCAGGGAATTCTCAGTATCAAAGGCCGTGAAATCGAGAGCTGGAATTCGCAAGAACTAGCCAAAGAGCTCACCATCCTAAAGCAGAAGATCAATTACCAAGCCAAATTGACTGTAGAAGAACTGGTCAGCTTTGGACGTTTTCCCTACAGCCGTGGTCGACTGAAGGCAGAGGACTGGGAAAAAATCCGAGAAACTCTGGACTATCTGGAACTGACCAACTTAAAAGACCGCTACATCGATAGTCTGTCTGGTGGACAGTTGCAACGTGTCTTTATCGCCATGGTACTAGCTCAGGATACTGACTTTATCTTGCTAGACGAACCGCTCAACAACCTCGATATCAAGCAAAGCGTCAGCATGATGCAGATCCTTCGGCGACTGGTGGAGGAACTTGGCAAAACCATTATCATCGTCCTCCACGATATCAACATGGCTAGCCAGTATGCGGATGAAATTGTTGCCTTTAAAGACGGTCAAGTCTTTTGCAAGGGAACGACTGCTCAAATCATGCAGGCTGACCTGCTCAGTCAACTTTATGAGATTCCCATCACGCTGGCTGATATCAATGGCAAAAAGATCTGTATCTATAGCTAACTATTCTGAACTCATGTTAGAGAATCCTCTGTCTCTTAGCTAACAATCCTATATAAGAGACTCCCTAAATCGTTACTATATTTTAAAAAGGAGAAATCATGAAAACATCCCTTAAACTTTATCTCACTGCCCTAGCTGCCAGCTTCTTGCTCTTACTTGGTGCATGTAGTACAAATACAAATTCAAGCAATAGCCAGACAGAGACAAGTAGCTCTGCTCCAACAGAGATAACCATTAAAAGTTCACTAGATGAGGTCAAACTTTCAAAGGTTCCTGAAAAGATTGTGACCTTTGACCTCGGTGCTGCGGATACTATTCGCGCTTTAGGTTTTGAAAAGAATATCGTCGGAATGCCTACAAAAACTGTTCCGACTTACCTAAAAGATCTTACAGGAAATGTCAACAATGTGGGTTCCATGGTTGAGCCAGACCTAGAAGCCATTGCTGCTCTTGAGCCGGATTTGATTATCGCTTCTCCACGTACCCAAAAATTCGTAGACAAGTTCAAAGAAATTGCTCCAACCGTTCTCTTCCAAGCAAGTAAGGACGACTACTGGACTTCTACCAAGACCAACATCGAATCCCTTGCAAGCGCCTTTGGTGAAACAGGCACTCAGAAAGCCAAGCAAGAATTGGCTAACCTAGATAAGAGCATCCAAGAAGTCGCTACTAAAAACGAAAGTTCTGACAAAAAAGCCCTTGCTATCCTCCTCAATGAAGGAAAAATGGCTGCCTTTGGTGCCCAATCTCGTTTCTCTTTCTTGTATCAAACCTTAAAATTCAAGCCAACTGACACCAAATTTGAAGACTCTCGCCACGGACAAGAAGTCAGCTTTGAAAGTGTCAAAGAAATCAATCCTGACATCCTCTTTGTCATCAACCGTACCCTTGCCATTGGTGGGGACAACTCAAGCAACGATGGCGTCCTAGAAAATGCCCTCATCGCTGAAACTCCTGCTGCTAAAAATGGTAAAATCATCCAACTAACACCAGACCTCTGGTATCTAAGCGGAGGCGGACTTGAATCAACTAAACTCATGATTGAAGACGCTCAAAAAGCTTTGAAATAAACAAGAAAACCCAACATCAGGTGATGTTGGGTTATTTTTTTTCTTGATTTCGTCTGAGGGAAAAGTGGTCTGGGACGGGGTCTTTTCCTATTGGCGACCAGGGGTGGCAACGTAAAATCCGAGCCAAGCCCATCAGAACACCCTTGAAGCCATGTTTTTCAATAGCCTGAATCATGTAGTTGGAACAAGTCGGCTCAAAGCGACAAGAGGGTGGAAAGGCCGGTGAGATAAAACGTTGGTAAAAGCGTACTGGCGCTATTAAGATTCGTTTCATTATTTCTTGGTTACAGCCATAGTGTGTAGTTGGCTGATTTCTTTTTTATTAAGGCGACGGGATTCTCCTGGACGAAGACCTGTCAAGTCTAAGTGTCCAAAACGTGTCCGAGACAACTTATCCACTTGAAGACCGACGGCTTCAAACATCTTTTTAACCTGATGATTACGCCCCTCGTGGATGGTCAACTGTACCACAGAGCGATTTTTGACTGGATCCACTTTGAGAATCTCATAGACAGCAGGCTTGGTTTTCTTGCCATCAATCTCAAGACCACGGGTCAAGGGGCGGAGATTATCCTTATTGGCCACACCTTTAACACGCGCGACATAGACTTTGTCAATCTCATTACGGGGGTGAATCATTTCATCCGTAAAGTCCCCATCATTGGTCAAAATTAAAACACCTGATGTATCCCAGTCCAAACGTCCCACTGGGTAAATGCGTTCTTTTACATTGGGCAAGAGATCCACAACAGTCTTACGACCCTTGTCGTCTGTCACACTGGAAATCACTCCACGTGGTTTATTAAGCAGATAGTAGACCTTTTCTTCGTTGTAGATAGGTTGACCTTCAACTTCGACCTTATCACCAGCCTTGATGGTGGTTGCTAGTTCACGCACCACTTGGCCGTTGACGGTCACCAAGCCTTGCTTGATCAACTCTTCTGCTTTTCTCCTACTGGCCACACCTGCGTGGGCAATATATTTATTGATTCTCATCTTCTTCTATCCTTTCACCAAATAATTGGCTTTCTTGGGCTTGAATCTCAAGCTCATCAATCACTGGCAGTTCTTCCAAATGGTTAATCCCCATGTAATCTAGGAAATAATCCGTAGTCACATAGAGATTGGGGCGGCCCAACACTTCTTTTTTCCCATCTTCTCGTATCAAGTCAAAGGCCTGCAACTTTGCCAAGGCCCCACTCGAGTTAACCCCACGGATAGCATCAATTTCTATCCGCGTGATAGGCTGCTTGTAGGCAATGATGGACAAAGTTTCAAGAGCAGCCCGAGACAAACTTTGGTTGATGGGTGCCTTGGAGTATTCCTTCAAAATCGCTGCAAATTGAGGCTTGGTGACCAATCTGTATGCACCACCTGTCTCGATTAGGGACAAGCTCGAATCTTGGTCTTTTTCATAATTCTGGGCTAATTTTTCTAAACTCTGTTGGATGCCTGTCGGTGGCAGAGAGAGGAGTTCAGCCAACTGACGGACTCGAATCCCATCTTCACCTGCTACAAACAAGAGCGCTTCTATTTCTGCTAAAGTACTCATCTTTCCTCTCTATCAAGTCTAGCTTTGTGCCTCTTGACTTTCTTCCTTCTTTTCCATGAGATAGATATCTCCAAAACTCTCCTCTTGCATGAGAATCAGTTCCTGGGTTTTGATTAACTCTAGGGTTGCCAAAAAGAGGGTAATAACCTCTTGAACATTCTGGGCTTCCTTGAACAAATCCTGCAAACGCAACTGGTCTCGTCCAGACAAGGACTCTTTTACGATGACCATCATGTCCTCAATCTTATACTCATCCCGCAGGATGGTCGTGTGATTCTGTGCGAACTCCTCTTTTTTCTTGGCTAGGATATTTGAAAAAGCCAAAAAGAGGTCAATGGTCGTCTTGTCATGTACAAGCTCTGCATCTTCGTAAATCAACTCTGTCGGCGCTTTGGAATAGTACTGAGCCCGATCTTGGTGCTTAGCCTCCAAGCGCTCACCCAAGAGCTTGAACTTGCGGTATTCTTCGATTTGAGAGAGAAGGTCTTGTTCCAGGTCATCCTCTAAGTCTGTCACTTCTGCTACCTTTGGCAAGAGCTTGCGGCTCTTGATCAGCATGAGCTGACTGGCCATAACCATATACTCGCCCGTTACTTCCAGACGCATGGCCTGCAAGGTTGAGACATAGGCTAGATACTGTTCGATAACTTCTGTAATGGGCACATCGTAGATATCCATCTGGTACTTAGAAACCAAGTGCAAGAGCAGGTCCAGGGGCCCTTCAAAATCTTTTAATTTAATATCCATTATCTATATTTTTCTAAGGTCAGAACTGTTTTTAATCCTAGTTTTTTTGCAATTTCGTACAAATCGACCTTGTTTTCTATTTGTCTTAGAATGAACTGTTCCCGTAAGGCTTGAGCTGATAAGGCTGGGAACCCCTTCTCCTTGACAAAGGACTCCAGCTGACGAAAGGCCCACTGACGAGAATATGCTTTCCCTCCCCTTTCAAAAAGATAGGTCTGCCCCATCAAGGGTTCCAATTCTGGAGTCAAGGTCGTGGGTATGGTGACAATCCTCTGTTGGGAAGCCTTGCTGATTCGCAACACCTGAAAATCCAGATTGATATCTGCAACCTTAAGGACTAAAATCTCACTTGGCAAGAGTCCCATTTCTAGGATTAAGAGCGCCAGCAAGCGTCCTTCTGGATAATTACTTTCCTGCCAAAAAGAGTCTAGGTCTAGAATTTCTGGTTTTTCAGTCTTCTTTTCAGCTTGTTTGGCTAATTCCAGACGGTAAAAGCTGTCCACTTCTCCTTTTCGATAGAGAAAGTAGAGAAATTGGTTGCAGGCCGAAAGTTTTCGCTTTTGGGCGCTGATTTTTAGATTGGCTAGCTGAGCTTGATAAATCTTGAGACTGGTCTCAGAAATTCGTTCCCCTACCATATCTAAAAATTGCTCCAGATCATACCTATAAGACTGCTTTGAATTGGCAGACAAGCCCTGCTTTTTCTCTAAAAAGGCTGAAATGCTATCTCTCATTTGCATCGAATCTCATATTCCTTACTAAAGTCATGCAAGAGGGCATTAACGGCCTTGAGGATAGACTTGCGCGTGATGATTCCTTGGAAAATTCCTTCACCATCTACGACTGGCAAGAAAGGTTCATCTACCAGTTTATGGAGGACTTCAGTGATGTTATAGTCTGGAGCGACGACTGCCACATCTGTCTTGGTCATATTGACGATGTCTGTCGTTGCCATCTGTTCATCCGTCAAACCTTGCTCCATTTGATAAGCCAAAATGTCTCTCAGACCAATGGTTCCGACAAAGCGTTTGTCAAAAGTCACAACAGGGATACGGGTATAGGTGATTTGACTCAACACTAAAATCGCATGGTCAGCGTTATGGGTATCGATCAAGGCTGCTAGATTCTCAGCAGGGGTAAGAAAAGTCTCTTCCTGCTCCAATAAAAATGCTTCAAATTCCTTGGCAATCATCGAGCAAACTCCTTGGACAAGCCTGGATAAACCTCATGGTCACGTGTCAAAAAGTCTACTTTAAAATAGCTGTCATCAATCTCCACTCGAGCATAGAGACATTCTCTGATAGTCCCTCGTGGTTGGCTGATGGAGCCTGGATTTAAAAAGAGTGTTTTGCCTTCCATCCAAGAATTTGGCACATGCAAGTGACCATAGAGACAGATATCGGCATCTTCTTCCTGAGCCCAGTAGTCCAACTTTTGAAAGTTGAAATTGATATCAAACAAATGTCCATGCGTCTGGATGATCTTTGTAGGACCAAGTTGAGTCACCAAACGTTCTGGGTAGCCAGCATAAAAGTCCATATTTCCTTTGACGACATGGATGCCTTCCCAAAGAGGAGAATCGGGACGGAGTTCAGAGTCACCATCGTGAAAAATGGCATCGACTTTCCCCAGATAGCGGTCACGAATTTCTTCGACAATCAAGCTATCGCCATGGGAGTCACTCATTACAATGATGGTTTGCTTTGCCATGATGGAAATACCTCCAAAAGTTTCTTAACGGCTAAGGCACGGTGGGATTGGCTATTTTTTTCTTCAAGGGTTAATTCTGCTGCTGACTTACCTGTCTCTCCCACAAGGAAAAGCGGGTCATAGCCAAAGCCATTTTCCCCCTTGGGTTCAAAGTTGATATAACCTGGCCAGTCAGCTTCGACAACCAAGCTTTCCTTGTTTGGACTAGCTACGACTAGGGTTGTATGGAACTGGGCTGAGCGGTCCTTGAGTTCAAAGACCATGGCCAATTCGTGCAAGAGTTTGGCATTGTTTTCACGATCAGTTGCTCCCACACCTGCAAAACGGGCTGACCAGACTCCTGGCAAACCGCCGAGGACATCGACTTTGAGACCTGAATCATCTGCTAGCACCATCTTGCCTGTTAATTGGGAAATGGTTTCTGCCTTGAGGCGGGCATTTTCTTCAAAGGTCATGCCTGTTTCAGCTACTTCAGGTAGATCTGGATAGTCATTGAGATTTTCCACATCATAACCTAACTTGTCAAAAATAGCTCGGAATTCCTTGGTCTTGCCCTCGTTACGAGTCGCAATGAGCAGAGTTTCTCTGACCTTGTTAGTTTCAAAGAAGGCTTCTACATCGACTCCTTCTTTAGGCAATTCGACATGCAAAAGCTGTCCATTTTCAACCAAGAGCAGGGCTCCCTGACGTTGGATGACTTCTAGATTGCGACCTGCTTCAGCATTTAAAATCTCAACGATAAAGGAGAGCAGACGGAAGTTAGAAGACCAGCGCATCACCGTTATCGTAATCGGAAAGCCATTTTCTTCGTCACGAAAAATCCGCGCTAAATCCATAAAATCAAGCTCGAGAGGATCTTTGATGAGGCTGTAGATACCTCCATAGACATCCCAGACACCGACATACCAGTCCTGGTCATCCTTGTATTCGTAAATTTTGTTTGTCATAAAGTTACATGCTCCACATGAATCTCTTTTTCCAGCCATTCTGCTCCAATTTGGGCAAAACTTTGGCTATTGGCTGTTGTGTAAAAACGATGTTGAAGAGGTCCCGCATCTCGGCTACGATTGATTTCAAAATAGTTCAGCAAAACCGAGATATCCCGTACACACTCTGCCCCACTATCGATGAGCTGAACCTTTGGTCCCATGACATTTTGGATGATGGGGCGAAGGAGTGGGTAATGGGTACAACCCAAAATCAGGCTATCCACCTTTCCAACCAAGGGTCGCAGGGTTTCATAGACCACTTTCTTGGTGACACTGGTTGACAGGGCACCAGACTCCACCAAGGGGGCAAACTTTGGACAGGCCAAACTCTCCACCTGTAAGTCCGGATCCAGATCATGGATTTTCTGACGGTAGATATCTGATTGGACTGTCATGGGGGTTCCAATTACTCCGATTTTCCCACCTTGACTGGACTTGATAGCTGCCGAAGCTCCCGGCAAAATCACACCTAGGACAGGAATATCTAGTTGGGCCTTGATTTCTTCCCAGACGACCGCAGTCGCAGTGTTACAAGCAATGACAATCATTTTGACATCCTTGGTCAAGAGAAAGTTAACCAACTGCCAAGTATATTCACGGATTTGCTCAGCAGGACGGGGACCATAGGGCGCCCGTGCCGAATCTCCAATATAGACGATTTCTTCATGGGGAAGCTGGCGCATGAGCTCACGAACAACGGTTAAGCCACCGACACCCGAATCCAAAAAACCAATTGGTCGATTATCCATATAGTCTTCTTTCTAGTCTTTTTTCTGATTGATAGTTCATCATAATTACTCGTCCTAAATGAACGGATAGACAGCTTGATAGAATGGCAACTGCCTCTCTCTTAATCATAATCAAATATCAATAGAATGCAAGGAAAAAGTCTTATCCTTGAGAACTATTGAACATAGTGAGAAGTCTGGAACTTTCATCCCAGACTTTTCCTATTTATTTCTTTTTGTTCTTAGCAAGGGCTGCTTTTTGTTGGCGGATGATTTGGTGGTAAACTTGTTGTACCTTGGCTTCGCTTGGTTTTTGACCATTTGCACTCAAGAGAGCACGAACTGCGTCAGCGTTCAAACGTGGGTTGTCAGCATATTTTTTTTCGATTTGCTTACGAGCCAAGTACATCCCTCCAAGAGCTCCCCCTAGAAAAGCTAGCACAATCAAGACAATTGCTAAAAGTAAATCCATTCTTTTTCTCCTGTTTCTTTTTGAGTCTTCTATATTATACCATAAAGTGACTTTCCTGACTAGTTTGTTTTACGCTTTCAAGAGGGGGTTAAGCCAATTCTAAGCTAGTCTAACAATCAGATTGAACTATGAAATTACGAATAATTCCACCCTTTCCTCTCTTTCTTCTACTTTTTTAAGAAAAAGCAATCTCAAATATGTTTTTCACCAAAAACCTCTTGACAAATGCTAAGTGACCATTAGAATGGGAGGTAAGGAGATAAATAGAAACAATTTAAACGAAACTGCTTTATAAAATGTAAGCGGTTTCTAATACACAAAGGAGGGTTTTATGAAAAAACACTTTTGGGAGAAATCCTGTCGCTATAGCATCCGCAAGCTGACGGTTGGGACTGCTTCTGTTTTGCTGGGGGCCGTTTTTCTAGTCAACCACACTGTAGCCGCAGACAGTGTTGAGGTCAAGCAGACTGAACCAACCTCTGTCGAAGCTGTCACTAAGCCTGATAGTGAACCCAAAGCTACTGAAACGACTGAAACTACAAATCCGCCTCTAGCCGAGAGTCCAGTAGTTTCCGAAAGCAAGCCAGCTAACGAGACTCAGACGACAAATAGTCAAGCTAGTGAAGAAGCCATTGTAGAAGCTAAAGAAAATAAGGAACCTGAAAAAGCAGATCAGCCGGTGACAAAGCAAGAAAACTATCAACTCAACTACGATCAGCCAACAGCTCCCTCCTATGATGGATGGGAAAAACAAGCCCTTCCTGTCGGAAACGGAGAAATGGGAGCCAAGGTTTTCGGACTAATTGGGGAAGAGAGAATCCAGTACAACGAAAAGACCCTCTGGTCAGGAGGACCACAACCTGATAGCACCGACTATAACGGAGGAAACTACAAGGATCGCTACAAGGTCTTAGCAGAGATACGTAAAGCCCTCGAAGCTGGTGATCGCCAAAAAGCAAAACAGCTAGCTGAACAAAATCTAGTTGGACCAAACAACGCCCAGTATGGACGTTACCTAGCCTTTGGTGATATCTTCATGGTCTTTAATAACCAGAAGAAAGGACTAGATACTGTAACTGATTATCACCGTAATCTAGACATCACCGAAGCCACTACGACCACTTCTTACACTCAAGATGGGACAACCTTCAAACGCGAAACTTTCTCCAGTTATCCTGATGATGTCACTGTGACCCACTTGACCAAAAAAGGAAACAAGACACTTGACTTTACCCTTTGGAACAGTTTGACAGAAGACTTGCTTGCTAATGGCAACTACTCTTGGGAATATTCCAACTATAAGAACGGTCATGTCACTACAGATGCAAACGGAATCCTTCTAAAAGGAACTGTCAAAGATAACGGCCTCAAATTTGCATCCTATCTAGGAATTAAAACGGACGGAAAGGTGACTGTTCAGGACGAAACTCTGACCGTTACAGGCGCAAGTTATGCAACCCTCTATCTCAGTGCCAAGACTAACTTTGCTCAGAATCCAAAAACCAACTATCGAAAAGACATTGACCTCGAAAAAACAGTTAAAGGGATTGTCGAAGCAGCTAAGGCCAAAGACTACGAGACACTTAAAAAGGCCCATATCAAGGACTATAAAAGTCTCTTTAACCGCGTTAAACTGAACCTAGGTGGAAACAAGACTGCTCAAACGACAAAAGAGGCTCTTCAAGGCTATAACCCAGAAAAAGGGCAAAAATTGGAAGAACTCTTCTTCCAATACGGACGTTATTTACTCATCAGTTCGTCTCGTGATCGGACAGATGCTCTTCCTGCCAACCTACAAGGAGTCTGGAATGCTGTAGACAATCCACCTTGGAACGCCGACTACCACCTCAATGTCAATTTGCAAATGAACTATTGGCCAGCCTACATGAGCAACCTTGCTGAAACAGCCAAGCCAATGATCAATTACATTGACGACATGCGCTACTATGGTCGTATCGCTGCCAAGGAATACGCTGGCATCGAATCCAAAGACGGACAAGAAAATGGTTGGCTGGTCCACACCCAGGCAACACCATTTGGCTGGACTACTCCTGGTTGGAATTACTATTGGGGTTGGTCTCCAGCAGCTAACGCTTGGATGATGCAAAACGTCTATGATTACTACAAATTCACCAAGGATGAGACTTATCTCAAAGAAAAGATTTACCCAATGCTCAAGGAGACTGCCAAGTTCTGGAACTCCTTCTTGCACTATGACAAGGCCAGTGACCGTTGGGTGTCTTCTCCATCCTACTCACCTGAACACGGGACCATTACCATCGGAAATACCTTTGACCAATCGCTAGTCTGGCAGTTATTCCACGACTACATGGAAGTCGCCAACCATCTGAATGTCGACCAAGACTTAGTCACAGAGGTCAAGGCTAAATTTGACAAACTAAAACCGCTTCACATCAACAAAGAGGGACGCATCAAGGAATGGTACGAGGAGGACAATCCTCAATTCACAAATGAAGGGATTGAAAATCACCACCGTCACGTTTCCCATCTAGTTGGTCTCTTCCCAGGTACGCTCTTTAGCAAGGACCAGGCTGAATACCTAGAGGCTGCGCGTGCTACCTTGAACCACCGTGGAGATGGTGGTACAGGTTGGTCTAAGGCCAATAAAATCAACCTTTGGGCTCGTCTGCTGGACGGTAACCGTGCCCATCGCTTACTCGCTGAACAGCTCAAGTATTCAACCCTAGAAAACCTTTGGGATACCCACGCGCCTTTCCAAATCGACGGCAACTTTGGAGCAACCAGTGGGATGGCAGAAATGCTCCTCCAATCTCATACTGGCTATATTGCACCCTTACCAGCCCTTCCAGATGCCTGGAAAGACGGTCAGGTTTCTGGCTTGGTTGCTCGAGGAAACTTTGAAGTCAGCATGAAGTGGAAAGATAAGAACTTGCAAAGCTTGTCCTTCCTTTCAAATGTCGGTGGAGACCTGGTTGTAGATTATCCAAATATCGAAGCCAGTCAGATTAAGGTCAATGGCAAAGCAGTCAAGGCAACTGTCCTCAAAGATGGCCGCATCCAACTGGCAACACAAAAAGGTGATGTCATTACCTTTGAACATTTCCCTGGTCGCATAACCAGTCTGACAGCAGTTCGACAAAATGGAGTCACTGCCGAACTCACCTTCAACCAAGTAGAAGGCGCTACCCACTATGTCATCCAAAGAAAAGTGAAAGACGCGTCTGGCCAAACCTCTGCGACCAGAGAATTTGTAACCAATCAAACCCACTTTATCGACCGATCACTCAATCCTCAACTCGCCTACACCTATACTGTCAAGGCTATGCTGGGCGAAGTTTCCACACAAGTCTCTGAACAGGCAACCGTAGAAACTCCTAGTGAATTGATGGATGACCGAGACAGTCGTATCCAGTACGGAGCTGCCTTTGGAAACTGGGCAGACTCAGAATTATTTGGAGGAACGGAGAAGTTTGCTGACCTTTCAAAAGGAGACTACACAGACCAAGACGTGACTGCTACTATTCCTTTCAATGGTGTTGGTATCGAAATCTATGGACTAAAATCATCTGAACTAGGTCTTGCTACTGCTAAAATTGACGGCAAAGAAGTTGGAGAACTTGATTTCCATACTGCTGGGGCAACTGAAAAAGGCAGCCTCATCGGCCGCTTTACAGGATTGTCAGACGGACCTCATACATTGACTCTTAGCGTTAAACGTGAGCACAAAGGACGTGGAAGTGAACGCTCGAAAATTTCATTAGACTACTTCAAGGTTCTATCAGGAACAGGCAACACGATTGAAAAAATGGATGATCGTGATTCACGCATCCAATATGGTTCCCAGTTTAAGGACTGGTCTGACCCTGAACTCTACGGTGGTACGGAAAAATACGCTGACATCAACAACAGCGACTCAAGTACTGCTTCAGAAGCTCAGGCTACCATTACCTTTACTGGAACGGGCATTCGTATCTATGGTTTGAAGAGCCTTGCCCTTGGACAAGCACGTGTTACATTAGATGGTAAAGAAATGCCAAGCCTAGATTTCTATACGTCAGGTGCAACTGAAAAGAGAGCCTTTATTGGCGAATTTACAAACCTTACTGACGGTCCGCACACCTTGACATTACAAGTTGACCCAGATTCGCCAGAAGGTCGCAAGAAAATCTCTCTAGACTCCTTTGATATCATCAAAGCACCTGCTGTTGGTCTAGATAGCCCAAGTATCGCACCTCTTAAGGAAAATGACAAAGAAATTTCCTTAAGCCTACCAGCTGGAGATTGGGAAGCCATCGCAGTGACCTTCCCAGGTGTCAAAGATCCTCTAGTTTTGCGTAAGGTGGATGAAACGCATCTGGTTACAAGTGGGAATCAGACTATCCTATCAATCCAAGACAATCAAGTTCAAATCCCAATCCCTGACGAAACCAATCGCAAATCTGGAAATGCCATTGAAGCATATGCTATTCAAGGAACTACCACTAGCAGTCCTGTCGTAGCCGTCTTTACTAAAAAAGATGAAAAGAAAGTTGATGAGAAGCAGCCAACTACAAGCAAGGGGGATGAACCAGCTCCTACTGTCGAGAAACCTGAGTACACTGAGCCTATCGGGACTGCAGGGCAAGAAGTGCCACCCACTGTAGAAAAGCCTGAATACACCGAACCTATCGGAACAGCAGGTCAAGAGGAAACTCCTACTGTTGAAAAACCTGAATACACCAAACCTATCGGAACGGCAGGAGAACAAGAAGCTCCAACAGTTGAAATTCCTGAATACACCGAACCTATCGGAACAGCAGGTCAAGAGGAAGCACCTACTGTTGAAAAACCTGAGTACACCGAGCCTTTCGGAACTCTGGGAGATCAGGCCACTCCAACCCTTAGCCTTCCTGACTATCCAGTTCAAGTCTTGAAAGATAAGGAGACTGGAGTAGAAATCATCGGTGGAGCCAGCGACTTAGAAGGAATTTCTCACGTTTCTAGCCGACGTGTCCTAGCTCAAGAACTCTTTGGCAAGACCTATGATGCTTACAATCTACAGCTTAAAAATCCAACCGATCATAGCTTGCAGCCAAAAGACTCTGTCTTGGTTCGCTTGCCTATTTCAGCTAGCGTCGAAAATATCTACTACATCACTCCGACCAAGGAGTTGCAAGCCCTTGATTTCACCGTTCGAGACGGAAAGGTAGAATTCATCACTAATCATTTCAGTACCTATGCTGTCGTCTATCAAGCTACTGGAACAAGCTCTAACACAGAGGAAAAACCAAGTGCTTCAGATACAGAAACCTTGGCACACGAGGCTGAACAATTTCCAGCTAGTCCGAGCCTTGCTAAAGCTGGAAATCATTCTCCTAAAGAACAACTTCCAGCAACAGGAGAAGCGTCCAACCCACTCCTATTCTTAGCAGGACTCAGCCTAGCCCTTACAGCCACATTTATGTTAAAAGGAAGAAAGGATGACTCCAACTAACCTTTAAGCACACAAAAACAGGATGAAGAACACCTTCATCCTGTTTTATTTTGTCATCAAAACTTAGTTTTACAGTAGGTATAAAAAGGCTAGGGTCAAGAGACTTGCTAGAAGCCCAACTCCCCAAAAGAAGAAGTCAACCTTCCACTCGCTCCAAGGATTGCCCTTGCCTGAGAATCCTCCAAGCTCGAAATGGTGATGCACAGGTGTCATACGGAAAATACGCTTTCCACCACTAAGTTTGAAGTAGGTAACCTGCATCATAACAGAGCTTGTCTCAAAGACATAGATAATCCCAATCAGCAAAAGGGTCCATTCTTGGTGGAGGGCCATAGAGATTGCTGCCAGCATCCCACCTAGAGCCAAACTTCCCACATCTCCCATGAAAACCTTGGCAGGCTTATGGTTAAAGACGAAGAAACCTAGCAAACCACCGATCATGGCAAGAATCACAAGAAGGATATCCAGTTGATTTTGCATATAAGCAATCACACCGTAGGCCGATAAGCTAATCACCACTGAAATACTTGCTAAGCCGTCAATCCCGTCCGTCAGATTCACCGCATTTGAAAAGCCAACTAGCCAGAAAAGGGCAAAGAAAATATAGAAAATGCCCAGATGTACTTGGTAGCCAAAGACTGAAAGCATGTCGCCACCACGCTCATAAAAGAGGTAGAAAATCACTCCTCCAAGGAGCTGGAGAGCAAGCTTTTGCTTGGGATTTAAGCCTTCGTTGATTTTACGAAAGACCTTGAGGAAATCATCCAAAAAACCTACCAAACCATACAAAACCAAGATAAACAAAATCATGCCTACATTGTTGGTCAATTGTTGGGTAAGGAGAGCAACCAGAAAGCTCACAACAACTGCAACGATAAGAAAGACAAGACCTCCCATGGTTGGAGTCCCAGCTTTAGCTTGGTGTTGCTTGACATCCTCGTGCATCTGCTGACCTGTAATCTGTGCTTTTCGATAAAATCGGATAAAGGCTGGAATACCTATCAAGGTCAATAGAAAGGCTAGAACTCCAGCACTAATGGAACTAATCATCTTAATCTCCTAAAGTTATTTTCATTTTTTTAATGTCTTTGAGGGCTGTATTGGCACGGACACTTTGTTTCTTGACCGTTTTGCCACTACCTTCCCACTCGACTTCTATATTCAGCCATTTGGCAAATGTTTGCACATTTTCATCTGTCCAGCCGTACATATCAGGCATTTCTTCGACCTTATCAGACAGGATCAAGATCTGCTGATTGGCTTCCAAATTATCTCCTTCAGAAACCGAGAGTTCCTTGATCTTGGTTCCTGTTCCGATAACGATTGGTTGGACAAGGTTACGACGCAATTCCTCTGCTAGGTCACCCGGCGTAAAGTCCTTGGTAGCTGGCATGGCATAGCTTGTTGTCTTGCTGACCTGATCCAAGCTCTTGGCAGTTGACTGAAGATTGAGGGATTCTTTCATGGCAGAAGCTCGCTCAAGGATTGGGTTGGCAAACTCTCCCAGCTGAACACCTGAATAATGCTCTGGCTGTTGCACCGTTACATAGAGAATAAAGTCAGGATTCTCAGCAGGATGCATCGACACAACGGAGAAGATATAGTTGGTTTCACCTGTTAGGTAGCCCCCATTCTTCTCATCAGCAATCTGAGCAGTTCCTGATTTGAGGGCAACATTCTGACCTGGAACATTGACATTAGGCTTTCCTGTGCTATGGTTGTACATGGTACCATAGACAGGATCTGTTCCGACCATGACCATGTGATCCCGAGTAGAGGATGCTGCCGCTTTTGATACAGGATTTCCGACGATTTCCTTTTGAGACTTACGGACAGACTGGTCATTTGGGTCATAGAGGGCGCTGATAAATTTTGGCTCCAACATAACCCCATCATTGGCGATAGCTGTAAAGGCACGAAGCATCTGGGTCTGGGTAACAGAAATCCCTTGTCCAAATGAACTCATGGCGATATTGACAATGTTATCAGCAGGCAATTGACCTGTGTACTCATCTGCCAGACCAAAACGGGTCGGCACCCCAAACTTAAAGCGGTTAAGGTAGTCCAACCAAGTTGCATCCCCCATCTTTTGCTCAAGCAAGGTCATCCCGATATTACTTGAGTGGGCAAATCCTTGAGAGAAGGTCATGGTGCCACCACTAGTCAACCCTTCATTGACGTCCCAATCTCGAATGGTCGCATCAGCTATTTTCAATTCACTACTGTTAAAGTATTCGCCACCAGGGAAGGTATTATTATCAATAGCTGAGGCCAACATCATCACCTTCATGGTCGATCCTGGCTCATAGTTACTTTGATAGAGGATATCACGCCAGACAAAGTCTTTTGTGATGCCATCCTTGGTATCTGCGTTAAAGGTTGGCCGTTGGGTCGTAGCCAGGATTTCCCCTGTCTTAGCGCTGACCAAGGTAGCCGTCATATACTTGCCTTTTACCTTTTCCTGGAAGGCATCCATCTGGGTTTCCATAAAGGATTGTAAGGGACTAGAAAGGGTTGTGTAGACATCCTTTCCATCTACCGTTTGTTGGGAAGCCTGATCTGTACCCGGAACAATATTTCCCAGACGATCCTTCTCATAGGTGATGATCCCATCTGTACCCGCCAGAATGTTATTTAAAGAACTCTCCAATCCAGATGTCCCAATCAAACGTTTGGTGCCATCCTCATTTTCATGGAGTTGCGCTAAACCGATAAAGGAAGAGGCAAACTGTCCATTGGGATAACTGCGGTTAGGGCTAGTTGTAAAGTCAACTCCCTCAACGCCAGCTGTTTTAAGGTCATTTTTAATAGCCATCATATTGGCATAGGTGATCCCATTTCCCTTGGTACCAAAGGATACCTGTTTTAGATCTGGCTGAGAAAGCTGTTCCTTGACATAAGACTCTTCCATATCTAGGTATTTATGGAAAATCTCAGCTACCTTATTAAATTGAGAATCCTCTACATAGAGAATTTTGCCTGTTGCTGACTTGTAGGACTTGTCAATAACGGCATAGATATTATACGAAGTTGCATCCTCTGCAATAGGTGTTCCATTTCGATCATAGATGGTTCCCCGTTTTGCAGGAATCGTCTTGGTTGTTTGATGGACCTTGTTGGCTTCTTGAACCAAGTCCTTACCAAATTTTTTACCCGTTCCGATAATGACCGCAAAGTTGACCAAAAAGACAGCGAAGAGTATGACAGCCAATAAACTCAGGCTTTTCCCTACTCTTCGACGATTTTCTTCTGGGGATTTACGGTTACGAACGGCGTAACGGATGATTTTTTCTTTCCACTGTTTCATTTCTTACTCCGCTGCTCGGATATTTTCGTTATTCAGCTGCAAATCCTTAGAGTTTGCAATTTCTTTCAAACGTTCTGAACGAATCAATTCATTGACCTCTTGCTTGGCATCATCTAGCTCGGTTTTCTTTTCTTCGATTTGAGCATTGACCTTGGTCAATTCATTCTGAACTTGTAATAGCTTTGTCTGCATAAACACAACGCTAATTGCCAGGATAATCATTGTTGCAGCAATCGAAACATAGAAGGCCTTTTCCACACGTGAAAAACCTTTAAACTTCGTTTGCAATAACTGGCTTGTTTTTTCGATTCTTTCTGCCATGCTTTTCCTCTTACTTGTGAATTTTTCTAGCCACGCGCAACTTGGCTGAATGCGAACGATTGTTGGCTTCTAGCTCTTCAGCACTTGGCAAGATTGGCTTGCGGGATACCAATTTCATCTTAGGCTTAAGGTCATCTGGAATGAAGGGCAAGCCTTTGGGAACTTCCACTGTTGAAGCTTCTTTAAATAGTTGCTTGGTCAAGCGGTCTTCCAGCGAATGGAAGGTAATGACCGAGATTCTCCCATCTAGAGCCAGCATGTCCATGGCCTGCTGGATGGATTCATCTGCAGCGCCCAGCTCATCATTGACTTCAATTCGGATAGCCTGGAAAATCTGCTTGGCAGGGTGCCCCTTTTTCTTGAGTTCCTTAGCAGGCTTGGCCGACTTGATAATCTCTGCCAACTCCGTCGTTGTCTCAATTGGTTTCATCTCACGCGCTTGCTCAATCTTACGGGCAATCTGTTTAGAAAATTTATCCTCACCATACTTGAAAAAGATCCGAACCAGGTCATGATAGTCATAATGATTGACCACCTCATAGGCCGTCAGACGAGCTTCCTGATTCATCCGCATATCCAGTGGCGCATCCTTTTTATAAGAAAAGCCACGTTCACGCTGATCTAGCTGAGGACTGGACACTCCCAAGTCATAACAAATTCCATCAATTTCCTGGACACCAGCCTCCTGCAAACGTGCCTGCAAATGACGGAAGTTATCCTTGATAAAAGTCACCATCCCCTTTTCGATATAGGGTGCCAACCGTTTTTGCGCATTGTCAATGGCATTCTGGTCCTGGTCAAAAGCATAGAGATGCCCTTTTTCGCTCAATTTACTTAATAAATATTCGCTATGGCCTGCTCCGCCCAAAGTCGCATCAACGTAGATACCGTCAGGTTTTACGTCAAGCATATCAATCGTTTCATGAAGCAAGACCGTTACATGATGAAATTCTTTTGTCATATCTTATCTATTTTACCACAAATCTGACCAGCTTGCACTTGTCAGACAAGGCTAAGTTTCTTCGAAAAAAAATCTCAAAAATATGTCATATATACTTGACATCTCATCCCCAAAAGAATATAATATAGTCAAATATATACGACATATCAGAAAGGAGACCCTATGAATCGTGTGAAAGAATTCCGCAAGGAACTGGGCATTTCCCAGCTCGAGCTCGCCAAAGATATCGGTGTCTCGAGACAGACCATCAACATGATTGAAAACGACAAGTACAATCCAACCTTGGAACTCTGTCTCAACCTCGCCCGCAGCCTCCAAACTGACCTCAACAGCCTCTTTTGGGAAGACGATTTTTAAAAAAGGAGCAAACAAATGAAAAAAGAAACTCTCACTGAAAAACTTATCAAACGTACATACGGCATTTCTGGCCCCCTTGACGAACACAAACGGCGCGAGGCCGATCGTATCGGGAATCAGGTCTTTATCGTTCTCTTTTATCTCATGATATTTGGCAACCTCATCCCCTTTGTCCTTGCTTATAAATACCCACAAATTGTCGCTATCGGCTATCCTCTCGTGGTGTTTGGCATTTCGATGATGGCTGCCCTCTATGTGGTCTCTCAAACCAAGAAAACGGGCATCACAGCTATTGATCCCGAAATGTTGAGTCAGAAAGAAAGCAAACAGCTATATTTTCCTGGTCTAAAAGCCGGTCTGATCTATGGCATGGGCATGTTCTTTGGAATACCGCTTCTGAATGTCCTAACCGATGATAGCAAGGATTATCTTGGTTCTCTTTTAAATACAGGGCATTTTGTATCAACTATCCTAGCTACCTTCTTCTTCGGAGTGACCATACAAATTATC
Source organism: Streptococcus sp. 27098_8_23 (assembly GCF_041432195.1). GTDB lineage: Bacteria > Bacillota > Bacilli > Lactobacillales > Streptococcaceae > Streptococcus. The sequence goes on from NZ_JAPVZF010000005.1 coordinate 92,285, forward strand.
GTCTCTCTTCGCATTCGAAAAGCCAAGAAAGACCATGAAGACGACTAGGAGGTACCTTATGAAATCACTAGCCAGACTACTGATCAGCCATGTTTTTATCAGTATCTTTGTTACCTTTTTCCTACTTTCTGGACATATTGAGCATCCTTTCTTGATTATCTTTCTTTTATTCCTTCCTGTATTGAACAAGGGACAGAGATTCCAGAAAATCCAATCAAAAAAAATACGTCTTCTAAACGCATCTCTCTGTTTTATCCTCATATCCTTTCCACAACTTTTAACAAATCCTATGGATTGGAGATACCTGGTATTTCTAATAATCTGTATCATTTTTAGTTTGGTTTACTTCTATACTCTCTATCAACTCTTTAAAGAAGTCAATCAAAAATCGCTCATTTAGAAGGTTACTCCCATGAAAAAAGAAGATTTCACCACTCGCTTACTCAAACTATTCTTTCACATACAAGGGCCTTTTGATGAATGCCGTCAAGAGATGATTTACAAGGCTTGTGCCCGTGCCTTGATCCAAATCGTTTACTCCTCCCTCCTACTCTTCTTGTTCTATCTCCTATTTGGACGCTTCATAGAGTTGGTTCGAGATGCCATGCCCTACCTCTATTTTGGACTTATCTTCGTCCTCTCATCTAGGGCGAGACTAGCAGTTCGCAACTTACATTTCGACAAGGATGACCCGTCCGAAATCCATCACAAAAGATACAGCAAAAGTCAAATCAACCTTCGTAGTTGGGGTGTATTCATCAGCATTCCAATTGGCTTGTTTGTCTTATCAGCCTTTCACAAACTCTTTGTTCAGCATCTTCCCCTCGATACCTTTTGGGACAATCTCTCCCAGTTCGATAAAATGCTCCCTTTACTAGTCTTGGGTTTGGGAATTGGTGCCATCTTTGGAACCATGACCTATGCCTTTTTATCGGAACACGTTAAAAAATAGACCAAGATTCGCTAATTTTTTAATTTATAGGCAAAGAATCCCACCTAGTTCGTTCTAGGTGGGATTCTTTTATTTCTTAACAGAGGTCACAAGTCATTTCCCTTTCATCTTAGAAAGTAGACTCTTTCCAACTCACACTACAATCCAAGACTTGTTGCCTTTCTTCTTGATTGCGGCCTTCAATCTGGTCAATCAAAATCTTTGTAGCCTGTTGTCCTTCTTCAAAGGCGGGCTGAACCAGCGTCGAAACACTTGGAGAAGAAAAGCAAGTCCACTCCGTATTGTCAAAACCAATCAACCCAACTTGTGGCAAGTTATAGTTCAACTCTTTGATAACGGTAAAGACTAGAGGTAGGGCCCAACAGTTAGGAACAAATACCAGAGTTTTTTCATCGGGATTGATTTCTTTTTGTAAAAATTCCTTAATTTGTTCCAAATTCGTATGCTTATCTTCAATGGTTAGACTGGCGTGGCGCATATTAGCATCTGTCAAAGCATCCACAAAACCACTTGCCCGCTCAATCCGAGTACTCAAGCGACTCGTATCCGCTGTAATCAAAAGAAAATGCTCATAACCTTTTTCGATACAGGACTGGGTCATGTCATAAACGGCATCATAGTTATTGGTTTTGACCCAGCTAGTCCGGTGTTCATAGAGCTGACTATCAAAAAAGACCATTTTCTTCTTTTTCTCATCGATGATACGAGAATATTTTCGGAAATTAGAGGTCGGCTGAATAATAAAGCCGTCTACTCCCAAGAGAAGCATGCTTTCAATATACCGGTCCTCACTCTCTTGGCTGTAATTACTATTTCCTATCATTACCTGGTAGCCATTCTGGCTGGCGATATCCTCAATTCCCTTAACAATTTGGTTTGAGAAACTGTTGGTAATATCACCGATCAAAACACCAATTAATTTTGTTCGTTTGGAGTTTAAGCTACGCGCAACAATGCTCGGTTTGTAATTTGTTTCATGAATAACTTTTTCAATCTTTTCACGTGTCTCTCGGGACATTTTTTCATATTTCCCGTTTAGGTAAAATGACACGGTTGTTTTCGAGGTCTGAGCCATTTCTGCAATGTCTTTTATGGTCAGTTTCTTCTCCAATCTAAAACACCTCCTACTAATACTTAGTATAACATATTCACCATTCAAAATGCCTATTTCTAGCACTGCAAGCGAATCATTCTCTCATTTATTTTATCATATACTAGACATTTCCCACGCATTTTTGTTCCGTCAACGAGGCATAATTTTTCACCTACACAAATGTCCTCGCTTAATAACAAAATCAGCTTGTCTGTTTCGTCATTTTTCACTTCAAAAGCCAGAGCATTTTCCACTTCACGACCATCTGTCTGGTAGACAGAATGAAGGATGATTTCAAAACTCTCATGCGCAATGATGGTATAATCCAGCATCTGATTCTCAAAGAATTGGCGCTTGGTGAGTTTGCTGCTTTTTTCAAGTTCATTGTATTTAGGAGAAATAATGGTAGCTTCTAAATCAAAATCAACTTCACTCCATAGTCTCAACTGATTGATTTTCCCATCTTGATAGGTCACATCCTTGTCAAGAATAAACTGGGTCAACGCCTCATGCTGACCTTGACACCTGATATCATCTACCAAGAGCCAGACATCCTCTGCCAACATGAGGATTTTTCTCCTGTAAAGATAAGGCAAATCAGGATCTACTGACAAATAAGCCCCCTCAATATAATGCACTCCCTCTCTTTCTTTGTGGTGACAAAACAGGGAGTGAGGATAGTATTCATATTCCCAGGATCCCGTAATCCTTTCTGGAGCTTTCCCATCTACCATACAGGTCGAATGACTCCAAGCACTCTTTAAGAGATAACGTTCATCTATCTCCCGATAAGAATAACGCCCAGCATCTATGAAAATCGGTTGACCTTGATACTGTAAGCAAAAACTATTCTCGTCACTATGGCTATGGGCACTTCCCATCGGGCCGTTTTTGAAAAATAGATAACGATGTTCATCCTTAATGCAGACATGTCCAGAGTCTTCAAAGATCATGGACTTAGGCTGCCAAGCTCTCTTTTCAAATTCCTGCAGTCGCTTGACCTTTTCTCGCCCTAGGAACAAGAGGCTAAGCAAATCAACTTTAACATCCAGACCGTTAAGAAGATCTTCCTTGTTCAAAACCACAGCAGACAGGCTCAAAATCTCTGTCGTTTCTGTAGAATCGCTATCACCAAAAGCCAGAGTCCGTCCATCCAGGCCTGTCATCATCTGAATGTAAGTCGCCATCTTTTCCAGCAACTCTTGAAAGCTATCTTGCAAGTCTGGAAGCAAGAGACACAAGTCTAGCAAGGCTTTATAAACCTCTACATGATATAGAATCGACTGTTCAAACTGGCTTCCATCCTCTAAAATCTGCTTCTCAATTTGCTGTTTCAACTCCTCTGAAGCAAAAAGGTAAACTTCTTCTAAATCCATCTTATCTGAAAAGAAATGATAGATAGCAAGCATAGGAATTGTTTGTAAAATTCCCCAGTTACTAAGGGTGTACTTGGCGCGATAGTGGCTTTTCATAAAGTCAATCTGCTTTTCTAGACTGACCAAAATTTTCTCTAGCTCTTCCTCTTCTAGCAAGTCAAATTTCGAGAAGAGCAAGAGTAGTTTTAACCAAGTAAAGGAACGAATGCCTGTATCCAAGGTTCTAGTCATCAAAGATTGAGGAGAAAACTCTCTCACCTGCTCAATCCAATCAAATAGAAAGAACTTGCACTTTTGAATATAGCCCTTATCTCCCTCTACCAGATACCCTATCATAAACTGCAAGAGATATTCTTGTCGATTGAGCATATAAACCCATTCTGGATCATCTTCAAATACTTGATTCCACACCATCGGCTGGATTTGATAGATTTTTGAACAAGGTTCCATATCCCAAGGACTATCAAACATAAAACGATTGTCCATCAAGCGTTCAAGGGAACGCTTGACCTTCTCATAGTCTTTTGAACAGTGGGACAAGATATAGTCACGACATTGGTCCCCGTCAACTCTTTCAAAAAATTGTCTTCTTTCTTCTTTCATTATCTTTTACCAGAAAAAGAACTACTTAAAAAGCAGTTCTTTTGTCTTTCCCATTACACTTTCCTTTTCTACATAGATGACGACTCCTTTTGCAATCTGCAAAGAGATCAAGTCATCTTTGATAGAAATGATTTTTCCATGAATTCCAGACAACAACAACACTTCATCATCAGATGTTAAAGAAGCTAAATACTCTTGTCGTTGCTCCATCTGTTTGCGAAGCAACTTTTGCTGACGAATAGAATGAAAGCTTGACAGTAAAAGGGGGCTCACTGCCAAGACAATCACTATTCCATAAAACAATGTCGTATCCATTAAGCTAGAATCTTAAGCCAGCTTCCGATAATTCCGATGATAACTGTTAAAATAACGAGTTTATATGTTGTCCATTTCTTTTCTTTGATCAAGTAGTAAACTAAAAGTGTAAATAGGGCTGGTAGAAGAGCCGGAGCAACCTTATCAAGCATTCCCTGAATGCTTACGATACTTTGTTTAGCGTCTGCTTTTACTTCCCCTGCAGCAAAGGTAATCGGCACCATAATCTTAACAGATGTCGCTGCCAAACCAGCAATTACGGTTACACCGATAATATTGGCAATACGAGAAATCGTTGCCATCTGTTCGCTTAGTTTATCAATCACAGTTGTTCCTAGTTTGTATCCATACAGACCAGTTGACAATTTAATAGCTGTCAAAATCGTATTCATCGCAAGGAAGAACAAGATTGGACCGACAACCAAGCCTTCTTGAGCAAACGAAGCTGCGATGGTTGAGAACAATGGAGCTAAACAAAATTGAGAGAGAGAATCCCCAATACCTGCCAATGGTCCCATCAAGGCCATCTTGATGCTACGTGTTTCTTTTGCTGGGCGACCATTTTCCAACATTACAAGGTGCAAGCTGGTAATAAAAGGCAGGAAGTGTGGGTTGGTATTATAGAATTCACAGTTTTCTTCCAAGGCTTGGTAGAAACCTTCCTGATCCGCTCCATAGTGTTTTTTCAAAGCAGGATACATTACATTGGCATATCCCAACCCTTGATAGTTACTATAGTTAAATCCATTTTGTAAAAAGAATGCCCGCAAAGACGTTTTAAGATAATCACGTTTTGTTAATTTGTTAGATCCAGTCATCGTGTGCTTCCTCCTCTACCACATGATTCGCTGTTTTTGGCTTGTTATAAAATTCAATCAAAGCAAAGATAGTACCTACAATTGCAATACCAATTGTTGGGATGTTTAGATAAGCTGCACAAACATATCCCAATAAGACAAACGGAATCAACTCTTTCTTAGCCATCACTGACAAGATCATTGCAAAACCGATAGCTGGGAGCATTTTACCAGCAACTGTCAAACCTGTAAGCAATACCGGTGGAATGTAGTCTACGAGTTTCAACAAGGTATCCATTGAAAGGGCACCCAAGCAACCCAAGGTAAATCCAATAAAGGCAAACAACCAAATTGTTGCATTTAGAGTAAACTTGAATTTCTTCAAATTATGGTTTTTCAAGTGCTTCATCGCCGTTTCAGGTGCTCCAGCACGTACAGTGTAAGCGAAAGTTTGTAAGAATTGAATCGCCACAGCAATCGGAGTAGAGAGGGCAAGAGCCGCTTCTGGACTGACTTTACCAGCACTAGTGATAGCCATCAAGGTACCAAAGATACCAGGTCCGATTGGGTTTGGTGGAACAGTACCTCCAGCACCAACACCGAATCCCATATAAGCCAATTCACCAATAGCTCCCATTGCAAGAGCAGTAGGCAAATCACCTAGAATAATTCCGACACCAAATGACAGAACAATACATCTATTGGTGTAAATTCCTAACAGCATTCCACTAAAACAGAAAGCTGTCCATAATCCAATTAAAATCGCTTGAAATACATTAATCGACATAACGATCTCCTCTTTTAAATATAGTCCAGAATATTGACTTCAACAGCTCCATCGTTTCCTGTTGGAGTTGTTTTCGTATTAAATGTTACTTGATGCGTTTGACTCAATTCCTTAAGAGCTACCTTGTCCTCTTCACCTAGGAAGATAGAGCGTGTCACCTGCTCTTTACCAGGGGCATTGTGAATGTTCCCGATATTGATTTCTTTGATAGGGACACCACCTTCTACCAAGGTTAAAGCATCTTTTACATCCTTCACAACGATAAAAATTGTTTGAGCAGGGTTAGCCTTGTGAATGATATCAATCACCTTTTGTAAAGGGAAGAAACGCATAGCAACTGAGTCTGGCACAACTGTTTTCATCAGAGTTTGTTGCATCTTGTCCGTGCTCACTTCGTCATTGGCGACAATGACCGTATTACAACCTAAGTATTTTACCCAAAGTTGTCCTTGCCCGTGAATCAACCGTTCATCGATACGGGTCATAATAATATTTGGCGTTGTCATATTTCTCCTCCTACCAATATAGGTTCCAGTCTTTGTAGAAACGGATAAGCGCTTCTAGGTAATAGTAGTCACCCCAGATATTGCCTTCATCCACTCCTTTACCTGAATGCCATGAGTACACACCGTGGAGGAGACTTGTCCCACCAGGGGTAAATTGATCATTTGCATAATGTTCGATCAAGGAACGAAGCATGGCATGCATAGCATGTTTATAAATATCTTTGTCAGCATCCACCTCTGGGAGATGTTTTAACATTTCATGAATCCCACAGACGGCGATAGCTGTTGCTGAAGAATCTCGTGATTGATCACTACCATCATTAAAAATCAAATCCCAATAAGAAACATGATCTTTTGGCAGACGATTCAAGAAATAATTGGTTACACCCTTAAACAAGTCAAAGCAGGACTCGTCTTTCAGATAACGATAAGTCAAAGGAATACCATAGACTCCCCATGATTGACCACGTGCCCAGCATGAATCATCACTATACCCTTGTCTCGTTACACCTTTAAGGGGTTGACCTGTCTCAGGATCAAAATAGAAGGTGTGGAAGGACGAAGCGTCATCACGGATTACATTATTAGCTGAAGCATAGAAATGACTTTCTGCAATATCGTAGTATTTTTGATTGCCTGTTTCTTGATAAGCAAAGAACAAGAGTTGAATATTGAGCAAGCAGTCGATAATCAAACGGTAATGTTCTTTTTTGCCCAAGTCTCCCCAAGCCTGAATGAAGCCACCTTTTTCTTGATAGCGTTCAATCAACTTATTTGCAGCTTTCAAGGCTGCTTCTCTAGCCTCTCCATCTCCATCTCCATTTATCTTATATTCAGCCATACAAGACGGTGTGTACAAGAAACCGAGATCATGGTGATCCAACTCTACTCTCTTATTGACACGCTCCAGAAAAGAAAGAACATTTTTATGTGCCATGTTTTTAAATGCATCCTGTTGACTGTATTCATAAGCCAACCACAGTTCTCCCGTCCAGAAACCATTGGTCCATTCTGTGTTATCCATAATTGGATAGACATTATCAAAGGTAGCTGGTGTGGGGAAATCTTCCTTGAAATAGTCAAGGTTGAGTTCTAACTGCCTAATAACCTTTTCAATTGCCTGACCGACTTCTTCTTTCGTCAGAAGTGGTACTTCTAAGAAGCGCTCAGGCGATTTTATTTCTTCAATCGTAATCTTTTTTATCATTCTTTAATCCTTTAAATACCTGATTCGAAATCTTCTTCCTCTGCCTCTACATCAGTTGAAAACAATTCTTTACCATTTACGACTCCACTTTGGGCCGCTGCCACTGCTTTATCAGCAACTTCATCAAATCCATGGGCCATTCTAGCAAAGACTGCTTCCATTAACATGGCCAAGTTCAAACCTGAGAGAACATTCATTGTTTTGGTTGGATTTTCTACCATTATAGTAGAAGAAACCTTAAATGGTGTCCCTCCCAAGAGATCACTTAGGATTAAAACTTTTTCTTCATTTGAAATTGCAAGTAAGATTTTTTGCTTGAGTTCATCTGCTGACATTCCTTCCACAAAGTCAATCGCCTCCACATTTTCTTGATCGCCTGCAATCAATTGTAAAGAACTATAAATCCCTGTGGCAAAATGTCCATGCCCTACAAGTACAATTTTCATCTTTTCTCCTTCCTTGTTTGAGTTTACCGGTTTACTTTACATTTCCCATTGTAAACCTTTATTTTTATCTTGTCAATAGTTTTTTTAAAAAAATATTAGCGCTTTCATTGTTTATTTAACCATTATAATAGACAGAAATTTCAAAATCTTCCGTTTTTTAGGAAAACAAAGATTTTAAGAAATATAAACATTTAATTATTGACAAAACCGGTTTACTAGAATATAATTTGGTTATAGAGAAGTCTTAACAAATTTGAAAGGAAGTATCAAATGACAAATACATCATTCTCAATTGAGCAGTTTTCTTTAAAAGGAAAAATTGCTCTCATTACAGGCGCTTCTTATGGAATTGGATTTGCGATTGCCAAGTCCTATGCAGAAGCGGGTGCTACTATCGTCTTTAACGATATCAATCAAGACCTGGTCAATAAAGGGATTGAAGCTTATCGTGAAGTTGGCATAGAAGCCTATGGGTATGTCTGTGACGTGACAGACGAGAACGGTATCCAAGCCATGGTCAAGCAAATCGAACAAGAGGTTGGTGTCATTGACATCCTCGTTAATAATGCTGGTATTATCCGCCGAGTTCCAATGTGCGAAATGAGCGCCGCTGATTTCCGTAAGGTCATCGATATTGACTTAAACGCACCATTTATCGTTTCAAAGGCAGTTATTCCTTCTATGATAAAGAAAGGGCATGGAAAGATTATCAATATTTGTTCGATGATGAGCGAACTGGGACGTGAAACAGTTAGCGCTTATGCTGCCGCTAAAGGGGGCTTGAAAATGTTGACCCGCAACATTGCGTCTGAATACGGTGGAGCCAATATCCAATGTAACGGAATTGGACCGGGTTATATTGCCACTCCTCAAACAGCACCTCTTCGTGAGTTACAAGAAGATGGTTCTCGCCACCCATTTGACCAGTTCATCATTGCAAAAACACCTGCTGCACGTTGGGGGAATCCTGAAGATTTGATGGGCCCTGCTGTCTTTCTCGCTAGTGATGCCAGCAATTTTGTCAATGGCCACATCCTATATGTAGATGGCGGTATCTTAGCCTACATCGGAAAACAACCTGAGTAACAATAGAAAGAAGATCTTATGAAAATCGCATTAATCAATGAAAATAGTCAAGCTAGCAAGAATCACATTATTTACGATAGTCTGAAAGAAGCAACAGATAAAAAAGGCTACCAATTATTTAACTATGGTATGCGTGGAGAAGAAGGTGAAAATCCATTAACATACGTACAAAACGGACTAATGGCTGCTATCCTTTTAAATACAAAAGCAGTCGACTTTGTTGTTACCGGCTGTGGTACAGGTGTAGGGGCTATGCTTGCTTTGAACAGCTTCCCTGGTGTTGTCTGTGGTCTAGCAGTGGACCCAACTGACGCTTACCTTTATTCTCAAATCAATGGTGGTAACGCCTTGTCTATCCCTTATGCCAAAGGATTTGGCTGGGGGGCAGAACTGACCCTCAAATTGATGTTTGAACGCTTATTTGCTGAAGAAATGGGCGGTGGCTACCCAAGAGAACGTGTAATCCCTGAACAACGCAACGCTCGTATCTTAAACGAGGTGAAACAAATCACCCACAATGATTTGATAACCATCCTTAAAACAATCGACCAAGACTTCCTCAAAGACACCATCTCTGGCAAATACTTCCAAGAATACTTCTTTGAAAACTGCCAAGATGATGAAGTCGCTGCTTATTTGAAAGAAGTATTAGCCAAGTAAAGCTATTCTAAACCAGAAAGGAACTAATGGATGACGAAAATCTTACTGTTTGGCGAACCATTAATTCGAATCTCACCATTAGATGCCACCAGTATCGGCGATCATGTTGCCAGTTCGACTTATTTTGGCGGATCAGAAATTAATATCGCTTGTAATTTGCAAGCCCTGGGTATCTCAACGAAAGTCTTTACCGCACTCCCTGCCAACGAGATTGGAGATCGTTTTATTACATTCTTGAAACAGCACCAAATCGATACCAGTTCAATCTATCGGCTTGGCGATCGAATCGGCCTCTACTATTTGGAGAACGGCTTTGGTTGTCGTCAAAGTGAAGTTTTCTACGATCGTAAGCATACGAGCATCAGTCAGATTCGGCCAAACATGCTAGATATGGATTCTCTCTTTCAGGGGATTAGCCATTTTCATTTTAGTGGAATCACCGTAGCTATCGGTCAAGAGGTTCGTACGCTCCTTCTCCTACTCTTGGAAGAAGCCAAGCGCCGAGGGATTATCGTTTCAATGGATCTCAATCTGAGAACAAAGATGATTTCAGTCCTAGAAGCCAAGTATGAATTTTCTAAGTTTGCTCGTTTCGCTGATTATTGCTTTGGTATTGATCCTCTCATGATTGATGACCAAAATCTAGAGATGTTCCCAAGAGACAGAGCTAGCCTAAAAGAGGTGGAAAATCGCATGCAACTTTTAAAAAAAACCTATGGTTTCAAGGCCATTTTCCATACCCTCCGCTCTAGTGATGAGCAAGACAAAAATGTCTATCAAGCCTATGCTCTGGGAGAACGATTTGAAGAGTCTGTCCAACTAAAAACTGCAGTCTATCAACGAGTTGGTAGCGGGGATGCCTTTATCTCTGGTGCCCTTTACCAACTACTCCATCATTCCTCCCTAAAAACTAGCATTGACTTTGCAGTTGCCAGTGCCACTCTCAAATGTACTCTTCCAGGAGACCATCTCTCCACTCCCGCAGCTAGTATTGAAAAATTACTGGAAAATGCACAAGATATCATTCGTTAGGAGAATTACATGACCAAATCAGATACGATTATTGAACTAAAAAAACAAAAAATTGTCGCTGTCATTCGAGGAAATACAAAGGAAGAAGGACTACAAGCTTCGATTGCTTGTATCAAGGGCGGTATCAAAGCTATTGAAATTGCCTATACCAATCAGTATGCAGGGCAAATCATCAAGGAACTTGTAGACTTGTATCAGGACGATCAGAGTGTTTGTATCGGTGCAGGTACTGTGCTTGATGCCGTAACTGCTAGAGATGCCATTCTAGCCGGAGCAAATTACGTTGTTTCTCCATCTTTCCATGCTGAAACTGCAAAAATGTGCAATCTTTACAGCACACCGTACATTCCAGGCTGTATTACCCTCACAGAGATAACGACTGCACTTGAAGCCGGTAGTGAAATCATCAAACTCTTCCCAGGTAGTGCTCTCAGTCCATCATATATCTCTGCAGTCAAGGCGCCAATCCCACAAGTTTCCGTAATGGTAACCGGAGGAGTCGGCCTAAATAACATTCCTCAATGGTTCGCTGCTGGTGCAGACGCCGTTGGAATTGGTGGCGAACTCAATAAACTCGCTTCCCAAGGCGACTTTGACCGCATCAGCGAGATTGCCAAACAGTATGTTACACTCAGATAAAATGAAGTGAAAAAGGATAAGTGTTAACTTATCCTTTTTTAAAAGAAAAATCCGAAGATGTTTGACCTTCTTCGGATTTTTTCTATTTTCCACAGTTTCATGTGATTCATCTAGATGATGAACAAATCAGTTGTTCTTTCCTCTGCGGAACAGATAAACCGCCCCAAGTAGCAATAGCCCTAGACTTGCCAAGATTGACTGACCTTCTCCTGTATGAGGGAGATTCTTTTGATCCGAATGGTTCTTTTCTTCTTCAGATTTTTCCTTTTCTTTTGAATCCTGAGTTTGTGGCTGAGCTGCTTTTTCTAACTTTTTAAAGACTTCCTGATCTGGCGCTGATTCCTGGGTTTCAGGATTGTAGTAGGCAACCTTATAGTCATCCCCTTCTTTTCGAATAGTATAGACTCCACGTTTCAAGACTTGGAATTGGTTGGAAATAGTAGAGACAGAATCATCATATTTCACAATGCCCCAAACTCCTTGTTTGGCATCATAAACAGACTGAAGGGTCTCATTGTTATCGATGAGGCTACTTTCTAACTCTTTTACCATTTGATTGAAGGTGGCACGATCCACGTTAGGGATGAGCATATAGCCATAAGAATCTCCATTTTGCTTATGAGCCTGACTAATCGTAAGAAATTCATTTTCGACTTCCTTGTCTGACTGTCCTTCATTGATATCCTTCCAAGATCCCTTTTGGACAGCCTTACTCATACTGATTGAACTCTTCTTAAAGAAAAAGTAACCAATATTCTTTTTCGAATTGGACGATTCTAAAAAGACACTTTGGGTTTCAGGATAATCCTTTTCTTGTTCTGGGAGGGAGGCTTCTTTATCATTGACATAGACTTTATATGGATCACTTGATTCCAGTTTTCTCTGGTCAATTGTAGTTGCAGCAGTATCTGTTGAAGTGTTCTGGATATTGCTTCCTAAAAAGGCAATCTTATCCTTCAGCATAAACCAGCTCTTATGAGCAGTCAATGTTTGATTCCAGTTAGTGAAATCCATGGTTGCTGTCGCATTGGCCTCATCTAGTTTGCTCGTTCCAACGAAAGCAGACGGTAGAACTTTACCTGTATCACTATCCAATCTCTTAGCATCCGTCTCTGTCGTACCAGGCATCTTATAGGGATTAACTGTTGGCCAGTAGCCATCGCTATAGTGACTCAAATCACCATTATAGAGATAGAACATCCCATCACTTGTATACCAACCACGTTTGTTTTCCTTGTTCATGTGTTCGTAATTCAAGGTACGACTGGAAAAGAGTGATAAGCCAAATCCAAACCCTTTCTCTGCATTGTACATAGCTGTTTTATCCATCTTGTTAAAGGCAGATAGGTAACTTGTTCTTGGAGTACTTGCGACTCCAGCATCGCTTAACAAGGATTGCATCAAACTGATATCCTTATAAGTCTTCAAATTCTTAAAGACATCATAATAACTATCTGATTGAACAATGGTCTTCACAAGACTCTGCAACCGTTGTTTGGTTTCTCCTTCAGACATATCCGCTATCCGGTGAATCCCTCTTAGTACTTCTACTGCGGCCACATGCCCCTCGCTATTTGCACGACTGATAGAGCGGCCACGACTCATATCCATCAGCTCTCCATTCACTAGCAAAGGAGCAAACGATTTATCAATCCAGTGGTACATGGTTTGCATTTTATCTTTATCGATTGGGCTCTTGGTCTTTTGAATAACTGGCAACAGTTGAGACAGGCCATCAATCAAGACATTTCCATAAGCACCCGTATAGGCAACATTGGTGTGGTCGATATAAGATCCATCCTGATAAAAACCTTCGCCTTGGTCTACCAACTTAAACACTTGCTCAATCGAACGAATGGTAGAAGAAATTTCTTGGTCATCCTTGCGCAGTAAACCAGCTATTACTTTTACCCTTCCCATATCCACTAAGTTTCCACCTAGGGCCTTAAATGGGTTATCAGTCGTCTTTCGGAAATGTTCGGGATCTGGCACAAATTTTTCAATCACATCTGTATATTTTTTTATTTCCTCATCTGAGAAGTATTCTTTCATCAGAGACAAGGTATTGTTGATGGCACGAGGTGTACCGATTTCATAATCCCACCAGTTCCCAACAATGCTCTTTTCACTATTGTAGACATGTTTATTCATCCATTCCATGGAATCCCTAACTGTTCGAATGACGGTTTCATCTTGATAATAACGAGAAGAAGGATTGGTCACTTGCTTGGCCATCTCCTCTAATTTCCGATAAGTGGCAGTCAGATTCGCAGACGTTTTATAATTTGAAAATTTTTCCCACAAATAGGTGCGGTCCGCCTGACTTGAAATACTGGATAGGCTATCAGCTACCTTTCCTTCCAGCTCCTGGTTTAACTTGGCCATCTGTTCATTTTTAGAATCATAGTATTGATTCCCAGCGATGATGCCATTCCAGTCATCCAAACGGTCTGTGTATGCATCCTTAACAGAGGCTAGAATCTTCAAAGGAATCTTTTTCACTTCCTTGCCATCTTTACTGATAATGACATTGGTTGTCCCTTCCTTAAGAGGTTCTAAAATTCCATTTTTGACTGAAGCAACGTCAGGATTTTCTACCTTATAAGTATAGTCCGCAAGAGCAAAGACATGTTTTTTCCCAATTGGTAAATCAATCTTTTCCTCAAGCTGTTTATCTGTTTGAGAATCCTCAGAAGGCTGGTCTGCTACCTCTACCAGCTCAATATCCTTAAAGGAAACAGTCCCTGTTCCCGTTTCATAGAATAACTCCAGCTTGATTTTATCAACATCTAAAGTCGGGCTATAGTCTGCTTCAATAGTCTGCCAGTCCTTTGTTCCCGACATTGTTGCAGAATTCCACAATTGCTTGTCCTTACCACTTTCCTCAATGATGCGAACCTTAGCAATCCCCACTTTATTATCTGTTTTAATCTTGAAACGCAGTTTATACTTTTTCTTAGCTTCAATAGGGACTATACGGTGAACTACTGCCCTTAGTTTCTCAGAACTTGAGATAGTGACAGCCCCATCCTTGGCTTCAATGACTCGAGTTGAGGCACCTGAAGAACTATTCTTCTGGTCTACCCAAGCTGACCACCCCTTAGCTTTGCTTCCTGTCCAAGGACTGCTTCCGTTCTCCGTCTGACTAAAATCACCATTTTCAACTAAATTTTTGGTATCCCTTTGCTGATACTGAACTTCCTTCTGGCTTTGCTGAATGGTATTCGTAGTCGTTTCTTCCGCTCCAACTGTCATATAATGGTTTAATAAAAATCCCGATAAAACAAGTGAAGACAAACTCACAATGAGCTTCTTTGTTTTTGTTTGCATGTGTACACTCCAATAAACATATTGTAAAATCAATAGGAACTAAATCTCAAATTAGAGATTTATAGCAACTGAGTAAACCGGTTTAATTAAATCATATCATTTTTAAAGTTATTTGTAAACGGTTTCTATCATATTGAGGGCTTATTCTTCAACAATATCTCCCATCCAACTCGACGAAAAGGGTAAAAACTGTTACAATGTAGAAAAAGAAAAGAGGCCCTCATGACCAGTGTATATGATTTTTCCGCTCTGAACCAAAACAACCAAGCAACTCCCCTGGAGAGCTATCGTGGCAAGGTTCTCTTGATTGTCAACACTGCTACAGGATGTGGTTTAACGCCCCAGTACCAGGGACTTCAAGAACTCTATGAACGCTATCAAGATCAGGGCTTTGAAATCCTAGATTTCCCTTGCAATCAGTTCATGGGACAAGCACCCGGCAGCGCAGAGGAAATCAATAGCTTCTGCAGTCTACACTACCAGACCACTTTCCCTCGCTTTGCCAAGATCAAAGTCAACGGCAAGGAGGCAGATCCTCTTTATGTTTGGCTAAAAGACCAGAAGTCTGGCCCGCTAGGAAAACGAATCGAATGGAATTTTGCTAAGTTTCTCATTGGCCGAGATGGGCAAGTCCTTGAGCGCTTCTCTTCCAAAACAGACCCCCAAACCATCCAAGAGTCTCTCCAAAAAATACTCTAATTTCTTTTTAAAACGTATCCTTTCATTTAGTTTGATCCCTGAAGGGTGCGTTTTTTCTTTAAAAAGTAACTGATTTTCTTTAATTTATATTTATTTTTTTGCTTTTTGCTATTGCAATTCTTTCATTAATTTAGTATATTTGTTATATTAAAAGTTTTCAGTCATTTTAAGGGAGAAATGACCTTTTAAATTTTTTTATCTTAAAATGAAAGCGCTTTATAAACAGGAGGTAAGGTGGCTTACAAATTATCAGAGAGTTTTTTCATTAAATCAAGTTGTAACCAAGTCAGACTTGGGCTTGGGCAGTAGCTGACTGCCTTTCTAAAAACTAGGAGTATATTATGAATCGATACCTTTTTGAAAAAGGGCAAACATTTAGCATTCGGAAGTTGACTGTAGGTGTGGCGTCTGTTATCGTCGGACTGGCATTTTTTGCTTCTGGAACCGTGCGTGCAGACGAAACGTCTCCTGCCACAACATCCAATTTAGATCAGCAAATGAAACAAGTCGCAGATATAGAAAAGACCAAGGTTGAACCAGTCAAAGAAGAAGGCCGTGTAGAAGCTGAAAAACAAGAAACACCTGTTGCCGATACCAACAGTGCTGACTTGCTCCCTGAAGACATTCAGGACCGTGCCTATCCCGACACACCTGTCAAAGAACTCGATACGACTACTATCGTTGACCAAAAAGCTAGTCCAAAAGTAGAAACTAAGAGCATTCTAAAGGACAAGGAAGAAGCTCCAAAAGAAGCTGAGAACGGAAATCGTGCCATCATTAACGGTGGACAAGACCTCAAACACATCAACTACGAGGGACAACCTGCTACTGCTGCTACTATGGTTTACAGCACTTACAACGCAGGGGAACAACGCTACCTCGTTTCAGGCTCAGGTATCTTTGTAGCACCTAACCTGATCCTTACCGTTGCTCATAACTTCCTAGAAGCCAATAAAGAAACTAGCGAAGGTCACATTCGTGGTGGAAAATCTGCCCAGTTTTACTATAACGTTGGTTCAAACAGCGAAAAGAAAAACTCACTGCCATCTTCTGGGACTACGGTTTTATTCAGAGAAAAAGACATACATTTCTGGAACAAGAAAGAGTTTGGAAAAGGCTATAAGAATGACCTTGCTCTTGTAGAAGCTCCTATTCCTCTTCCGATTGCTAGTCCAAACAAAGCAGCAACCTTTGCGCCTTTAGCGGAGCACAAGACACATCAGCCGGGAGAAGCCATCAGTACGATTGGCTACCCAACTGACTCGAGCTCCAAAGAACTGAAACAACCTATCCTAGCTGGTCAGCTTTACAAGGCAGATGGGACCATCCGATCTGTTGAGTCCTATGATGATAAGGGAACAACCGGTATTACCTACAAAACCACTTCTGTATCTGGTTTGTCTGGTGGCGGGATTGTCGATAGCCAAGGAAAAGTTCTGGGGGTTCACCAACACGGAACCGTTGACAATGGTGTGGCTGAAAAGGATCGCTTTGGTGGCGGACTCGTCCTTTCACCTGAACAACTGAAATGGGTGAAGGACATGATTGCCAAGTATGGTGTGAAAGGCTGGTACCAAGGTGATAACGGAAATCGTTACTACTTTACCGATGAAGGACGTATGCTTCGGAACGAAACAGCTGTTATCGGAAGCAACGAATATTCCTTCAACCAAGATGGGATTGCTACCTTGACCAAGGGAGTTGAATACGGTCGTGTGGTTATTCAACACGAAGACGAAGAAGGAAATCCTGTCAAAGATAATGACACCTTTATCGAACAGACAGCTGTTGATTCGCCATTTGACTATAATTTCAAAAAAGAAATTGAGAAGACGGACTTCTATCAGAAGAATAAAGACAAATACGAAATTGTATCCATTGATGGCGTAGCAGTTAATAAACAGCTAAAAGATACTTGGACTGAAGATTACAATGTTGTCAGCAAAGCGCCTGCCGGTACACGTGTCATCAAGGTGGTCTATAAAGTCAACAAAGGCTCCTTCAAAGTTTACTACCGTCAAAAAGGAACCACTACTGAACTAGCGGAAGCGACAGTTGATAACAATGAAGGTCAAGAGTATGACGTTTCCTTTGTCAACACCTTCCATGCAAAAGACATTGCTGGCTACCGTCCAGTCAAAACCAGCCTGGAAGCAAGGATCCAGCATAAAGGTGTGAATGAGGTCGTCTTTGAATACGAGCCAGTCGCTGATACAGCCAATCCAACGACACCGACTCCACCAGTCGCTCATCCAGAAGATAAAGAAACCGAGATTGGCAATCATGGACCTCTTCCAAGCAAGGCTCAACTCGATTACCACAAGGAAGAATTGGCAGCCTTCATCCACTATGGAATGAACACTTATACCAATTCTGAATGGGGAAATGGGAAAGAAGACCCCCGGTACTTCAATCCAACCAACTTGGATACTGACCAGTGGATTCGTACTCTGAAGGAAACGGGCTTCAAACGAACTATTATGGTTGTTAAACACCACGACGGATTCGTTGCTTACCCATCTAAATACACCAACCATACCGTAGCTGCTAGCCCATGGAAAGATGGTAAGGGTGACCTTCTCGAAGAAGTTTCCAAGTCCGCTAGCAAGTATGACATGAATATGGGTGTTTACTTGTCACCATGGGATGCTAATCATCCAAAATACCATGTTGCAACCGAAAAAGAATACAACCAATACTATCTCAACCAGCTGAAAGAAATCCTTGGTAATCCGAAATACGGTAACAAAGGGAAATTTATCGAGGTTTGGATGGACGGTGCACGTGGTAGCGGTGCCCAAAAAGTAACCTATACCTTCGATGAATGGTTCAAATACATCAAAGAAGCCGAAGGAGATATCGCCATCTTCTCTGCTCAACCGACAAGCGTTCGCTGGATCGGAAATGAACGGGGTATCGCAGGTGACCCTGTCTGGCATAAAGTTAAACGGGCCAACATCACAGACGATGTGAAAAACGAATACCTCAACCATGGTGACCCAGATGGTGATATGTACTCTGTAGGGGAAGCTGACGTTTCGATCCGTTCGGGCTGGTTCTATCATGACAACCAACAGCCGAAATCACTCAAAGAGTTGATGGATATCTACTTCAAGTCTGTTGGTCGTGGAACCCCACTCCTTCTCAATATTCCACCAAATAAAGAAGGAAAATTTGCAGATGCAGATGTGGCTCGCTTGAAGGAATTCAAAGCAACCCTAGATCAAATGTATGCGACTGACTTTGCCAAAGGCGCAACTGTAACAGCAAGTTCTACTCGTCAGAACCACCTCTACAAAGAAAGTCACCTGACTGACGGTAAAGATGATACTAGCTGGGCGCTCTCAAATGATGCCACAACTGGTAGCTTTACAGTTGATTTGGGCCAAAAGAGACGCTTTGACGTCGTTGAACTCAAGGAAGACATCGCCAAAGGGCAACGTATCTCTGGTTTCAAGATTGAAGTTGAGATCAATGGACGTTGGGTGACTTACGGCGAAGGTTCGACCGTTGGTTACCGTCGCTTGGTTCAAGGCAAGCCTGTTGAAGCACAAAAAATCCGTGTAACCATCACCGGTGCTCAAGCAACCCCAATCTTAACCAACTTCTCAGTCTACAAGACACCAAGCAGCATTGAAAAGACAGATGGCTACCCTCTTGGACTGGAATACCACTCAAACACAACGGCGGATACAGCCGGAACAACTTGGTACAATGAATCTGAAGGTGTTCGTGGCACTTCTATGTGGACCAATCAAAAAGATGCCAAAGTAAGCTATACCTTCACAGGAACCAAGGCCTATGTCGTCTCTACAGTCGACCCAGGTCATGGAGAAATGTCCGTCTACGTTGATGGTCAAAAGGTTGCCGATGTGCAAACTAAGAACGCTAGCCGTAAACGTAGCCAAAAAGTCTTTGAGACAGGCGATTTAGCACCTGGCCAACACACTATTACCCTCGTGAACAAAACAGGCGAACCAATTGCTACAGAAGGGATCTACACCCTAAACAATGATAGCAAGGGAATGTTTGAACTCGAGTCTACTAACTACGAAGTCGAAAAAGGAAAACCAGTCACTGTTAAGATTAAACGTGTTGGTGGAAGCAAGGGGGCTGCTACTGTTCGCTTTATTACAGAACCTGGAACTGGGGTTCACGGTAAAGTTTACCAAGATACAACTCAAGATGTGACTTTTGAAGATGGAGAAACAGAAAAGACTGTTACCATCCCAACGATTGACTTTACAGAACAAGCCGACTCTGTCTTTGACTTCAAAGCCAAGCTCACTTCTGTCACTGATGGTGCCCTGCTCGGTTTCGCTACAGATGCAACCATCCAAGTGATGAAAGCTGAATTGCTGATCAAGGACCAAACAAGTTATGATGACCAAGCTAGTCAGTTGGATTACAGTCCTGGCTGGAACCATGAAACCAATTCCGCAGATAAATACCAAAAGACGGAGTCTTGGGCTTCCTTTGGTCGCTTAACTGATGAACAAAAGAAAAAGACAACCGTAACAGCTTACTTCTACGGTACTGGACTTGATATTAAGGGCTATGTTGATCCAAATCATGGTATCTACAAGGTATTCCTCGACGGCAAAGAAGTTCCTTACCAAGAGGGCATGGGAAATGCTTCGACTATTGATGGTAAGAAATACTTTAGCGGTCATGCAGCCCAACGCCAAGGCAATCAAACTCTGGTTAGCTTAAAAGGTCTGGACGAAAACTTGCACGCAGTCACCCTTCAACTAGATCCTGATCGAAACGATTTGTCTCGAAATATCGGTATCCAGGTAGACCAATTCATCACTCGTGGCGAAGGTAGCGAACTCTACAGCAAGGCAGATATCATCCAGTCTATCTCAAAATGGAAAGACGATCTGTCCAACTTTGATCCAGCAGGCTTGAAAAATACGGCTACTGCACGCCAAGCTTTCCAAGCAAATCTAGAAAAATTGAGAAACCAACTCAGTGCTGATGCAGTGGATGTTCAAGAAGTCATGTTGACAGTCAGTGCCCTACAAGATATCCTATCCAAGGACGAGAACTATCAAAGAGGCCAAGAGGAACCTAGTCCAGAGCAACCTGAACAGCCTGAAGAACCTTCTAAACCTGATCAACCAGCTGAACCAAAACAACCGGAAATTGAGTATGATAAGGCTATGGAC